>JAYTFA010000234.1:0-9879 GCA_043734765.1 Pseudobdellovibrio sp.
AGCTTTATACGTTCATGGGTGCAGTTGCTGGGAGAAAAACTCGGGCCCGGCGCTACGATGTCGTTTTTAAAGAGAACCAGCTCCCATAAGTATAATTTAGTTGATGCCGTTACCCTCCAGGAATTAGAAAACCTGGGAGCTCAAGAAGCGGGCAATAGACTGATTCCTCTGGATCAGGCTTTAAAAGGGGTTAAGTCGATCAGGATTAAGGGGCTCGATGCAGTTTTAATGAAAAACGGTCAAATCAGCCACCCACTTCGTTCTCAGTTGATTACAAAATTCAATCCGGACGTAGATGAAGTGATTCAGATTTTGCCTGAAGAAAAAGGCAAGCTCCTGGCATTGATCGGACTTGAAAAAGGCCATGGGTTTAAAATTAAAAGAGTCTTTAACTGTTGAAAAACCTTGAATTTTTTAGATTACATTGTTAATTAATTACGTCTGTCTTTGGTATCGTCAGCCATGACGTTATTGAGGATTTAACCAGTCACCGAATAATTCGGATGGCTTCACACAGGAGAACGTTAATGGCCGTTACAAAAGTACAAAAATCAGAAATTCTTAAAAAATTTAAAACTGCAGATCTTGATACAGGTTCACCTGAAGTTCAGGTTGCATTGTTAACTGCCAGAATCAATGAAATGGCAGGACACTTCGGAATTCACAAAAAAGATCATCATGGTCGCCAGGGTCTTATCAGATGTGTTAACCAACGTCGGAAATTATTGGACTATTTAAAGTCTCGAGATCAAAGCCGATATGAAAATCTGATCAAAGCATTGGATATCCGTAAGTAATCAAATTTTAAGTTTAAGCAGAAGGCTCCTTACGGAGCCTTCAAATTTTCACCGGCTTTTTAATTTTCAAATTAATATTCTAAGCTCGGACATCTCAAAGGAGTCACATGATAAACACAGTAACGACAACAATCGCAGGACAACAAATTAAAATTGAAACAGGCCGATTAGCTAAACAAGCTGATGGTTCTGTGCTCGTATCTTCTGGAAACAACGTTGTGCTTGTTACAGCGGTTTCCAGTAAAACAGCTAAGCCTGATCAGGGTTTTTTCCCGCTATCAGTCGAATACATTGAAAAATTTTACGCTGTCGGAAAAATTCCCGGTGGATATTTTAAACGTGAGGCGAAGCCTTCAAATGATTCTGTGCTTAGCGCCCGAATGATTGATCGACCTATCCGACCGCTTTTTCCTGAAGGATATTTAAATGACACTCAGGTTGTAGCAACTATTTTAAGTGCAGACGGTGCCTTTCCGTTAGATGTTCTAGCTTCAGTAGGAGCTTCAGCAGCTCTGCACATTTCAGATATTCCGTTTTTTGGCCCAACAGCTTCTTGCCAGGTAGGACGTGTTGACGGTCAGTTTATTGCAAATCCAACTCCTGAACAAAAATTAAAGTCTGATATGGACATCATTGTTTCAGGAACTAAAAATGGTCTTTTAATGGTTGAAGGCGAAGCGCAGTTCATAACTGAAGCAGATGCTTTAGCCGCATTGAAATTCGGTCACCAATCCTTAATGCCTTTGTTACAAATTCAGGATGAATTGCGTGAAAAAACCGGGTCAATCGCAAAACGTGCTTTTGTTCCTGCGCAAATTGATGCCGATTTCAAAACGACAGCTGAAAATTTATTAAAGCCGCTTATTGAAAAAGCTATGGCGATGAAAATTAAACAGGATCGCTACAATGCTTTTGATTTAGCTAAAACAACAGCTAAAGAGTTGATCACTAAAACCATCACAGATGATAAATTACGTTCTCAGCGTGAGAAAGAACTTTCTTCTGTTGTTGAAGATGTGAAATACAAAGTAGCTCGCGCTATGATTTTAGATAAAGGTTCACGTATTGACGGACGCGATCTGAAAACAGTGCGTACCATCACTTGCGAAGTGGGAATTTTACCCCGAGCGCACGGTTCAGGATTATTCACACGTGGTGAAACCCAGTGTTTAGGAACTGTAACTTTAGGAACAGCTGATGATGAACAGAATATTGAAACGCTTAATGGCAGTTTCAAAAAGAAATTTTTATTACATTACAATTTTCCTCCGTTTTCAGTAGGTGAAGTTGGGCGATTCGGCGGTCAAGGTCGTCGTGAAATCGGACACGGAACCCTAGCAGAACGTGCTATAAAAGCCGTGATACCTGATCATGTTCAATTTCCTTATACAATCCGAATCGTCAGCGAAGTTCTTGAGAGCAATGGTTCCAGCTCTATGGGATCTGTTTGCGCGGCTACACATGCTTTACTGGATGCAGGGGTTAAAATTAAAGCCAACGTAGCCGGAATTGCGATGGGTCTTATTAAAGAAAACGACCGCGTGGCGGTGTTAACGGATATTCTGGGTGATGAAGATCATTTAGGTGATATGGACTTTAAAGTGGCCGGCACTTCAACAGGAATTACCGCTTTACAAATGGACATCAAGATCGATTCAGTCAGCTTTGCAGTAATGGAAACAGCTTTGAACCAAGCACGCGAAGGCCGGTTACATATTTTAGCTGAAATGGAAAAAGTAATGAAGGCGCCTCGTGGTCAGCTTTCTGAATTTGCTCCTCGAATCGAAACTATTAAAATCAAGGTTGATAAAATTCGTGAAGTTATCGGTTCCGGTGGTAAAGTTATCCGCAGCATCACTGAGCAAACCGGTGTTAAAATTGAAATTCAGGACGATGGAACTATTAACATCGCTTCTGCTGATCCTCTGGCAACTAAACGTGCGATTGCCATGATTGAGGCAATTTGTGCTGAAGCTGAAGTCGGCAAAACCTACAGCGGTAAAGTTATGAAAATAGCTGAGTTCGGTGCTTTTGTTGAAATTCTTCCTAATACTCAGGGTCTTTTACATATTTCAGAAATTGCGAATGAAAGAGTTCGTCAGGTTACAGATGTATTAAAAGAAGGTGAAATGATTGATGTAAAAGTTCTGGAAGTGGACCGTGCAGGTCGTATTAAGCTTTCTAGAAAAGCACTTTTAACTCAATAGTCGAATACAGTAAGAAGTAATGAGCGCTTTTAAAAAATCTGTATTATCAAATGGAGTTCGGGTTGTTACAGAACAACATCCGTACTCCAAATCTGTTTCTATTGGCGTTTGGGTTCTGACGGGTACGCGGGATGAAAAACCCACGGAAGTGGGCTTATCCCATTTTGTCGAACATCTGGTTTTCAAGGGCACAAAAACACGTAATGCGTATCAGATTGCCAAGTCGCTTGAATCTCTGGGTGGCGATTTAAATGCCTACACCACTCGTGAATACACAAATTATCATTGTCTGGTTTTAAAAGAAGACTGGAAAATCGGGCTCGAAGTTCTGGCTGATTTAGTTTGCAATATGCGGATTTCCAAAAAAGATTTTGAACTTGAGAAAAAAGTCATTCTTCAGGAAATTGCCATGAGCGATGATACGCCTGAAGATTTGATTTATGATTATTTCTTTGAAGGGATTTACAAAAATCATCCGCTTGGCCGTCAGATTTTAGGGCTCAGCACAACCATCGAAAAGATGACTCAGAAAAAAGTTCTTGAATTCTATAAACATTTTTACCAGGGCCAAAATTTAATTATCAGCGCGGCAGGCCCCGTTGATCACGACCAATTCGTAATTCAATGTCAAAAGCATTTTAGAACCCGCAAAAAATTTACGGCAAAATCTACTCGGCGGGCGCCACGTTGGAAAGCCCACCGCCAGATTTATGAACGTGATATGGAACAGGCGCATATCCTGGTGGGGTTGCCGGCCGCAAGTTTTCAAGATAAATACAGATTTGAAGCCTTTATTTTAAATGCATTGCTCGGTGGCGGCATGACTTCGCGGTTGTATCAGGCCATCCGAGAAAAGCAGGGACTCGCTTATACGGTTTTTTCAGGTCTCAATACCAATGTGGATTCCGGAAATATTTCGGTTTACGCCGGTACCGATACTAAAAATGTAAAAAAAGTTGTTCAGATCATTGCGGATGAACTGTTGAAAATTAAAAAACACGGCATAAAAACCAGCGATATTAATTTATTTAAAACTCAGGTGCGCGGTCAGCTTCTTATGGGTTCTGAAGACACCGAAAACAGAATGTCGTCCCTTGGTGTAAACGAAATGATCTATAAAAACTACCGGGCAGTGGAAAGTGTAATTGCAGAAATTGAAAAAGTGACCGAAAAGTCAATGAAAGAATATATTAAAAAATATATGGATCTTAAAAAAGCTGCAGTGATATTAGTGGGACCGAGCTTAAATGAACATACCGAATGGCTTAATAAATTCAACTTCAGCCGCGCCAGAAAATAGCCAGAAAATAGCCAGAAAATAGCAGGAGCAATTATGAAAATGAAAATAAAAACATGGGCGCATTTTAAGGGTGAATTGCCGGCTTACCAATCGGCTGGTGCCAGCGGATTTGACGTACGAGCGCAACTTGAAGGTCAGACCTTAACTTTAAAAAAAGGGGAACGCGCTATGGTTCCCACAGCACTTTCATTTGAAATTCCATTGGGCTATGAAATTCAGGCAAGACCCCGTAGCGGTTGGGCGGCTAAGCAGGGTTTAACGGTTCTTAACACACCGGGCACTATAGATGCGGACTATCGCGGGGAAGTAAAAGTTATTTTAATTAATCTCGGACAGGAAGACGTGGTGATTCAGGATCAGGATCGTTGTGCACAACTGGTTGTTGCACCGATTTATCAGGCGCAGTTTGAGTTGGTCAGCGAGTTAAGCAATACGGAGCGTGGAGCCGGTGGTTTCGGCTCGACCGGTAAAGTTTAAAATAACTTACTTGTTACCCAGGTCAGAATAACCAATAAGAAAACAATGCCCACAACTTTGTAGGCTCTTTTTCTTTCAACACCGAAGTTGTCGCAAAGGCCCACAACACTCAGTAATGAAGCAAACGCAAAACCTACCAATGTGATAGCCGAAAAATATTCAGACATGATCTGAAATAAATAAAATGGAATTGACGAAAGTACAACCAGCGTAAAAATCTTCCGGAAGTTTTCTGTTCTGCTTTCAAAAAACTGAAAATAATAATATAAAAAAAGGCTCATCGTTAAAACGGAAACCGTGGAAACAATCGGCATTATAAATAAGCCGGCGGCCACTCTGTAAAAATTAAATTTAAGAAGACCTGCCAATACTCCCGATACAATCGATAGAAAAATATGTACTGCAAATAAGGAAGACCAGTTCCAGTCGGGTAAGTGCGAAATTTTTTGCAGCGGATGTTTGCCGAAATCTATTAAAAAATGAATAAGGGCTTTAAAATCAATGGTGGTTTTTGCAGGGGGGCTGACATCTCTCATATAGATTCATTCTCTGCAAGTTCGATACAGTGGTCAAGAAATCGATCGTAAAATTCAGTGCTTTTATCCTGCAGGGTTTGATTAAAGGGCTCGGCTGGCAGACGGTAAACTCTGCAAATGAGCCGATGCAATCGATACGAAAGCGGTTCCCGAGCCAATTCATGTTGAACCGGTATTAAATCTTTTGAAATAATTGTAAATGTGGAATCCTCGTAATTTTTGAAAAGCTCACGGAATTCTTCAAAGGTATTACGGCTTAAAATAAAATGAAATTTTTTGGAGCTTTGCTGCCCGAGCCAATGGCGAAGACACGCTTTGCGAGCTTTTCGGGATCTGAAGGGCAGAACAGGTGATTCAACCACGTATCCATGGGCCGCAATAAAATCCTGAAGAAATCCGCCCAGTTTTTCGTAGAAAAACAAACTGCGCACACCGGTTAAAAACACCAGGGGGTATTTGGTCAAAAGGCAGTTAGGTCTAAGGACGAGGTTATCGGTGTTCATGAGCTCTAGAATAGAAAAAAAACCCGAAACTTGGCAAACTGTAGTTATGTTATCTCAAAGAAAATCCTGTTATTGTGCCTTTTGTAAAGTTGAACGAAAAGTCTACGCTCATAAACATCTGAGTCTTGTGGATATTTTCGGTTTGGTTTTGCTGGGTATTACCGTTACCTATGCTGTTTTTAAAAGTTTAGATCCGAGAGGTCTCTATTTTGTGGGTTTACTACTCATGATTGCTGAGGCTTTCGCGCAGGCAAAATGGCGTACTTCGATGGTCTGCCGTAACTGTGGATTTGATCCTGTCATTTATGTGAGAAGTCCGGAACAGGCAGGGCTTAAAATAAGAGCATTTTTAGATACCAGAGCCGAATCACCGGCACATTTGCTTCGACCTCCGGTGGCTATGCCCAATAAAAAAGAAAAAGTAACAAAAGGCAAAAATCTTTCTTTAAAAATGTAGTGAGTTTCTACTATACTCACACCTTGTGAAAATCGTATATATTTCAATTTTATTATTATTAGCAAATCCCGCAGCTATGGCTGTGCAAAAAGCGAAGATTGTCAGTCCTGAAGTTGAAGTCTATTCAGAAGATGATTTTGATTCCCCGGTTTTAACCGTGGTCCACGAAAACGAAAGCTATCTGATCTCAAACAAAACTTACGGGCCTTTTTACAGAATCAAACTGAACAACGGAAAAGTCGGTTACATTGTAGATTATGAACTGGATATAGAGGGCAAAGGCCGCCTTAAAGAGCGTGATTTAGACGAAGTCATGATGGAAGAGGAAGCTAAAGCTGCAAAATTACCCCAGGCTACAGATGAAGAAAGTGAAGAGGAAGCTCAGGTTTTTGGACAGTCGTATTCAGGTCTAACCTTGCAGCTTATTAATTATCATGAGAATACTCTGGGTGCCGATCAGGTTGATGATTTAACCGGTCTAGGCTATAAAAAAATCGGGGATACATCATGGAGCGTGCTCGCAGCCTTTAAAGTTCCAAAGTATTACACGGATAAAACCGGGTACAGTGCCAAGGGGTTAAAACTGTGGGGGGATATTGGTTTTTCCAATCCCATTACGAACCTAGGTAATTCTGAAATCCGTTTCAGTGGAAGCTTTTTTACGCAGGTTTCGCTGATTCAACTGCAAACTCCCACAAGAAAATATGACTTACATGATATTACACTGGGCCTGGCTTTAGAAGTCGGTTGGCTGGTGAAATTTCAGAAAAATGCCATCGATTTTGCGATTAAGTATTATATCGATAAATCCAATTATGCGGGGCTTGGCCTCTCCTTTTTATTTTAGGTGCAAGATGATACAGGTATTGTCCTCAGAAATTATAAATCAAATAGCCGCAGGTGAAGTGGTCGAGCGACCGTCGCATCTGGTAAAAGAACTTATTGAAAACAGTTTGGATGCCGGTAGCGATCAGATTATCATTGAAATTTCCGAAGGCGGGCGCTTCATCCGGGTGCAGGACAATGGTAAGGGTATTTTATCAACGGATCTGGATAAAGCCCTGCAGAGGCACGCCACCAGTAAAATTACAAAAACCGATGACCTCTGGAATCTGCATACGTTCGGGTTTCGCGGCGAAGCTTTGGCCAGCGCGGCGGCGGTGTCGAAGATGACGCTGAGAAGTTTTGAGGAAAGCGAAAAAAAATCTTCGCAGATCGAATCCTTGTTCGGTGTACTGTCTGAAATAAAACCCAGTTCGCAGACAGCCGGAACTGAAATTAAAATTGAAGATTTATTTGATAATGTTCCGGCACGGCTTAAGTTTTTAAAGTCGGAATCAAGCGAATCCACCCAGATTAAATCAGTTGTTAAAGCGCTGGCATTGGCGCAGCCGCAGGTTGAATTCAAACTGATCAACAACGGTGAGTTGCAGTTGTTCTATCCTAAAAGAACCGATAAAATTGAGCGTGTCCGCGATGTTTTAGAAAAAAAAGAGTTGTTTGAAGCTCAGGAAAAAAATTCTTCTTTTAAATGTCATGTAGTTTTTTCTTCGCCTCACGAAGTGGCTAAAACGTCCAGGCAGATCTGGATTTTTGCACAGAACAGGTGGGTGCAGGATCGCGCCATTCAGGCCGCTGTCATGGATGCCTACCGAAGCTTACTCATGCACGGTGAATACCCTTTTGTGGTTGTGTGGCTGGATTGTAAGCCTGACGAAATTGATGTGAATATTCATCCCACAAAGTCGCAGATCAAGTTTCAGGATGCCTCTTCGGCTTTCAGAATCGTGCACTCCACTTTGCGGCACGCACTTGAAAAAGCCCCGTGGATCAGAAATTATCAGGGCACAGCAGTGGTACAGGCGAATCCTGAATTTGCACAGAATTTAAAATTTTTCGACCATAGTTTTGCGCAGACCCAATTTAAAAATAAAGATTTTAATATAGGCATTCAGGACATAGCGGAACTGAAAGCTTTTGAAGGCGGTTTCTGGTCTTCTCTGCAGGTGGTCGGGCAGGTGAATCTGACTTATATCGTCTGCCAAAAAGAAGATCGTATGATTTTTGTAGATCAACATGCGGCTCATGAGCGCGTGGTTTATGAAAGTTTAATGAAGTCCTGGAAAGCGGATAAGTTTGAGGTGCAGAACTATCTATTTCCGCTGGCCATTGATTTGTCCGAAGACAAAGTAGAAGTGTTATTGGCAAATATCGCTACAATAAAAAAGTTAGGGTTTGAAATTGAACAATTAGGACCTCAGACAATAGGAATAAAGGCCGCACCCACTTTAATCAGAGATTCATGCTTGCCGGTGATATTTGATAAAATGGCGCTGGATTTACTGAATAACGGCGGCAGCTTCGCCATTGAAAAGAAAATTTCGGATCTCTTTGCAAGTATGGCCTGCCATTCGGTGGTTCGTGCGGGTCAGAGTTTAAGTGTTGCGGAAATGCAGGAATTATTGAAGTCCATGGATCAGTTTTCATTATCGAGTTTCTGTCCGCATGGCCGGCCGGTTTCAGTTGAAAAATCCTTTACAGAACTGGAAAAATTATTTGGCCGCATTAATTAAAAAAAAATGCATTTTTGTTTTAGGTCCGACGGCCTCCGGTAAAAGTGCCTGGGCTCTACTACAGGCTGAAAAACACGGGGGCTCGATTGTTAATATTGATAGCATCCAGTGTTATCGAGATTTAATTGTCGGCTCAGCAGCGCCGACACCTGAAGAAAAAAAACGCGCTCCCCATCACCTTTACTCCTACATTCAGGCCCCGCAGGAAATAACCGCCGCCGATTACCTGAAAGATTTTTACAAACTTGTAGAAGCGGATGTTAAATTTCCACTTTTTATTGTTGGCGGTACGGGCTTTTATATTCAGGCCCTTGAAAAGGGAATGTTCAATGTTGAACCGGTTCCGCCGGAGTTCAGAAAAAACATTGAAAATGAATTGCTGCAGAACGGCCCCGATCAACTTTATCTTGAACTCAGAGTAAAAGATCCGAATTCAAAAATTCATATCAATGATCATTACCGCTTGGTTCGCGCCATCGAAATTATCCGCTATACGGGAAAGATTCCGTCTCAGTTAAAAGATGAACCTTCTGCCAATAAATATGAATTTCCTTTTGAATTTATTAAAGTCGGGTTTGATTTTGAAAAGAGTGATTTTGAAAATTTGGTTAAGCTTCGGACGCAAAAAATGATCGATGCCGGAATTATTGATGAAACACGGAAATTTTTTGACTTGAATATGGTTGATTGGTCGCCGCTTCAGAGTGTGGGCTATAAGGAAACAATGGAGTTTTTGCGTGAATCCAAAAGCAAAGAATGGCTGTCTGAGGCGATTAATCAAAGCACCATGCAGTTGATAAAAAAACAGAAGACTTGGTTCAAGAGGGATGATGCAATACTTTGGTCCAATCAGGAGCAGCAGCTCGCTCAATTTTTATCTTAGGTTTGACCCTTCTCGTGTCTGAAACGCATACTGTATAAATGAAAAGTATGACAGGTTTCGGCAATTTTCGAGCACAAAACAATGAAGTTTCAATTGAAGTGAGTATACGCGCTGTTAACGGCAGGTTTTTAGAAACCCGTTTTCAT
>JAYTFA010000235.1:0-2942 GCA_043734765.1 Pseudobdellovibrio sp.
TCCATTTATACCAAATAGACCTTATATAATATTATCGGAAAACTGATAATAAAGTAAAGTTTAATTGAAAATGTGCTCATGCTCAATAGGTTTGACTTAAAAACCAATATAACACCAACAGGCATTTAGAGTTGAGATGCTTGGTTCAGCATTTTTCTGGCTTCATTCACAATTTCATCGGTATCGGGAATAATAACCAAATCGCAATCGGTTAATAGGGCCATGGTGTCGGTCGCTGGTCTTTTGTCCCGATGTTGGATGTCGGGACAAAGCAGCATTCGATCTTCGGATTTTTATTCGGACCTAGTTTATTATCAGTGAATAAACTAGGCTTCGAACAACCCCAAGCTTTGCAGTAATTCTAATTGTCTCGACAATAAAAACCAGTATTTACAGTGGCTTATGGGAATAATATCCCATGATATGCTTATCCAATAGACGAGGTAAAAAATGACAAATTCTTGCGCTAAGCTACCCAAAAAAGGGGCTGGATAAATTCTAAAGGTGATTTATGAAATAACTAGAAGCAAATCCAAAGCTTCGCAAGAGCTACTATAAATTCTAAAACAGCAAAAAATTGAGGAACAGACTCGGCTTGAATAAAATAAGAAATCTGCAAAACCTGATTTAGGATTTTAAAAATGTCAGTTCAGGATATTTTTCGTTTTTCTGAAATTTTAAAGGTTAAGTCAATTTATCCAAATTTTCAGAAGGGCTGCCTCGTTGATACCGCATATTCTTTTATTTTTTCTTCATTTTCTTAGTTGTGATTTGTTTTGCAAGTTTATCAAAATCACTTGTCGGATTACTAGCCTTAACGTCGCGCCGTTCATTTTTGAATTTATCAAATTCTCCCTCAGCATGTTCAAGAGCCATTTGATGCGATATCTTTCCGGCATTAGTGAGAATATTTTTTTCATTAAACTGCAGGAATTTGTCTAATTTTTTAATCCAGTCAGCCATGTACATAGGTTTTCGACTCAGCGCCTGGTCTTCAGCATAATCTAAGTACATGGTTACAGTACGATTGAGAGCCGCAAGCTCCTCTTCATTCAAATAGTTTTTTGCAACAGACACGTCCTGTTTGCGAATAGGCCCTTTGGGAGAATTCTTCCAAGTTGTAAGTCCCATATTTTTCTTTGAAGCATCAGCGCGATACGTAATCACTTCGGCAGCAGTTTTACCATGGCTCGCCCAGTGAAGTTTATTTTGAACCGTCGCATAGAACACTTGAGTTATTTCATCTTTTCCATCGTAATCAATACTTGTGGCATAAAGGTCGGTGATTTTCTGATAGAACCTTCGCTCAGAAGCCCGAATCTCTCGGATACGAAGCAGAAGTTCGTCAAAGTAATCCTGTCCGATTGATTTACCTTCTTTAAGCCGGTCATCATCCATGACAAAGCCCTTTACCAGTAGCTCTTGCAATTGAGCTGTGGCCCATTGTCTGAACTGCATACCTCGATGACTTCTAACGCGATAACCAACGGCCAAAATGGCTTCTAGGTTGTAATGCTCAATAGTACGAGCAACCTCTCGTTTTCCTTCAGTTTGAACTATCCGGAATTTCCGGATAGTTGCCTCCGGAGTCAATTCACCCTCGTTATAGATATTAACGATATGTTCATTAATCGTCTTAACTGAGACCTGATAAAGCTCAGACATATTTTTTTGAGACAACCAGACTGTTTTCTCTACTACTCTCACCTGAATCTTGGTGTGTCCGTTATCTGCCTGAAATAAAATGATTTCACCTTTAGGTTGTTGTTTACTCATTTTACTCTCCTTTCATAACGCAGATTTTTGTGGTAGCTGGCACCACCAAAACTGACTTCATTTAAGACCCAACTGCAGACCCAGCATTTTAAATGCGGCCTGAACAATTTCATCGGTATTAACGTTATTAATATCATCCGGGTTTTCTGCAGTGGATTCAGCAAAAATTACGCAGGCTTCTGTTTTATACGGCGCCCAAATAACCGAGTTCACTTCTTCCGAATTATCGTCTTTACGGTACACCGCAACCAACTTCTTCTTAAGCGCCGAGGCTATATGCACCCAGGCAGTGTCCGGAGTTATTATCAAATCACACTGGTCTAATAAAGCCATATTCATTTCAATACTGCTTAAATTGGGATTATTAATCCAGCGTCCGTTGAATGAATTATCAATCCAACTGCTTAAAATATTATGATCACCGAAATTAGCCAAACTCAGAACAAGAACATCCGGGTTTTCTAATAGCTTTCGCACAATGGCAGTACTTGTTTTTTGATTAAAATTTCTGAGCCTTGCACCTGAGAAACTATTCAGAACTATTATGTTACGCGCCTTTTTTCGCAGTTGATCGATGTACTGCTTGGCTGCGCTTTGCGATTCTGTATCTAAAGTTATTTGATAATCTAAATTGCTATCGGTGTAAGCCAATAGCTCTAAAACTTTTCGGTACCTGCCGGTTACATGCTCTGTTTTAAAATCAATCTCGATATGATGGGTAAACAGTTTAACCGTCTTATTTGCAAAGCTGATTTTTTTATGCGCCGATAATAAACTCGCTAAAAATATCACACGCGGGTTTAAAATATGAGAGGTATTTATAATAAAATTGTACTTGCATTGTTTTAATTTAAAAAATAATTTCAACGTAGGTAAAATTCCTTTTTTAGAAATCAATACTCTGTCAATATAGCTTAATCTTCTGTAAATCGCAGCTGTTGCGGGGCCCGCCACCACCACCAGTTTCTGATTTTTATTTTTAGCTTTTAATTCCCTTAAAAAGCCGGTAGCGGTTACGCTGTCGCCCAGTTTATCGTCCATTCTCAGAACCAGGATACCCTGGCCCTCACTCAACTCATTAAATGCCGAATAAGGGGTAAAAACAGCTCTTGCCATCCACAATTTAAAACTGCGCAAAAAATTTATTCTGGCGTGATTGAGCTTCC
>JAYTFA010000236.1:0-2390 GCA_043734765.1 Pseudobdellovibrio sp.
CGACTTAAGAAGAGCGTTACCTCTGCGCAAGGCTATTCTTGCCTACTCGCATTTTGTCTAAGCCAATCAATTGACTCACGTATTCAGTAATATATCTGAAATAATAAGAGAGAGATAAGATCTTCAATTTCATGGAGGAAATGAAGTGCCCATACGTGTTAACGGGTTAGCCAGTGGATTGCCGCCGAACTTAGTCGATCAAGTGATCGAAGCTGAGCGCATGCCCGTTAAGCAAATGCAGGATCAAAAAGTAAAAATCGAAGACAAAGTAAAATTAGTAACAGATCTCGAAACAAAAATTAATGATATCAATAAAAGCTTAGGCACAATAATCGGAACAAAAGGTTTCGTAGATAAAAAACTCAATTCAAGTTTTCCGGAAATTGTGAATGGAACTTTGGATCCCGAGCGCGCAGACTCTGGCGAGTGGACACTTGAGGTTTTACAGTTGGCGGGAAAACCATCCGTGGTAACAGGCGGACTTCCCGATAAAGATAAAACCACAATGGGAGTGGGTTACATAAAATTTGATACTCTGGACGGTGAAAAAGAAGTTTATATCAATGAGGATAATTCCACTCTTGAAAAAATTGCAGCTCAGATCAACGGCGCCAATATCGGAATCCGAGCCGTTATCGTAAATGACAGAAGTGATAAAACCGACAGCTACAAACTGGAAATTGCCGGATTAAAAACGGGAGATGATAATGAAGTCAAATTTCCGGTTGTCTATTTTTTAGATGGAGAGAGTGACTTTCAGTTTACCGGAACGACTAAGGCGCAAAATGCCAAATATAAACTGGATGGACATGAGTTTGAAGCCAGCGAGAATATGATTACTGATTTAATTCCGGGCGTAACTTTAGATTTAAAAAAGGCAGTTCCCAACCAGCCGATACGCTTAAATATCACTGAAAACTACGATGTCATATCGGGTAAACTCAAGTCCTTTGTTGATTCCTATAATGCGGCTCTCGGATTTGTGCAAAATCAGAATAAATTAGCTCCCGATAAAAATGGCAATTCCCGCTTAGGCCCACTGGGCGGCGATAGCATGTTGCGCATGACTGAAAGTCGATTGCGCGAAATTATTCAGGATGTGCAGCATACCAATAGTAAATTCAGCCGCGTTATTCAGCTCGGTGTGGAATTCAACCGAAACGGCACGCTTAATTTTAATCAGGATAAGTTTACCAAAATTGTTAATTCGGAGCCTCTGGAAGTGGTTGAGTTTTTAAAAGGTGATTTATCAACAACGGGCTTTATTACAAATATGAAAAAAAGGCTGGGCTCCATTACAGACCCTCAGACCGGCCCGGTATCTACGCGAAAGAAATCAATGCAGGACCGGATGAGGCAGATCGATAAGCGAATCGATTCAAAAGAAAAATCGCTGGAGAAAAGAGAAACTCAATTACGAAATCAATTTGCAAAAATGGAAGAAGCAATGTCAAAAATTCAAACACAAGGTGCTGCAGCACAAGCATCATTAGGAGGTAGATAATGTCAAATCCGTTCAGTAAGTACAAAAAAACATCTGTGCTAAGTGCCAGCCGGGAACAAATTTTATTAATGCTTTATGAGGGCGCAATAAGATTTACAAAGCTGGCAATTCAGGCAACGGAGCAAAATAAAATTGCAGATAGGGGCCAAAATATCATTCGCGCGTTTGATATTATTCTGGAGCTCAATGCAACGCTGGACCACAAAGTTGGAGGCGACTTAGCAATGCAATTGGAACAACTGTATATGTTCATGATGGACAAATACACGCAAGCCAATCTTAAAGGCGATGCGGAGCCACTTAGAGCCAATCTCAAAATTCTTGAGAATCTTTACGATGGATGGAAACAGGCCGTGGATAAAATTAAAAAAGAAAATGAACAAAGAGGGGGCGCTGCATGATTCGCTTAATACAGTTTTTAAATGAGAAGAATCACTTTCTTGAGAAGTTTTATGTTCTTAATGATCGTCAGATCATTCGCCTCCAAGAGGGAATGTTTGAGGAATTAGAAACATTTTACAATCAACGCGAGGATTTATTGAAAATAATCAAATACATAGATGCCGAAATACAAAAAGCACATATGTCACACAAAGATGCGACCGGACAGTTTTCTGAAGAACAAAAATCAGAAATCCGCGACTCTTTGCGTACAAAAGAAGCTTATGTAAAACGAATTCTTGAACAGGATCTGCAGGTTCTCGGAATGATTGATGACGCAAAATCAACAATCATCAGAGAGTTGCAAGGAGTTCAAAAAGCACGCAAAGCATTGACCGGTTATAAAGCAAGTGCCGCTTAATATTATTTTTTAGATCAAACGCCAGTCAGAGTTTTGACTGGCTGTCAGAGATAATCAGGATCTGCTTACTGTTTACAATTATCA
>JAYTFA010000237.1:0-7290 GCA_043734765.1 Pseudobdellovibrio sp.
CATTCCGGTCGTAAATTGCAGTATCAAATGATCAAAAAAAAAATATTGTCATTGGATATGCTGAAAGACGCACCCTTGGTGATTGCCGGAGATTTTAACGACTGGAATAAAAAATCCACTTCGGTATTTGAAGACGAACTCGGAATGAAAGAGGCTTACAAGGAAACGCACGGCAATTTTGCCCGCACATTTCCCGCAGGTTTCCCGATGCTCAGTCTCGACCGGATTTATGTTAAAAATTTAGATGTTGTGGCTTCGCATATTTTTGAGCGTGCGATTCACCAGAATCATTTTTCTGACCATTTACCGATTTTCTGTGAAGTGAAATTGCAGGAGACATCTTCATGAGAAGCAGCGTTCTGCATAGAACCTCCGGAAATCATGTTCGGTTTGTGCTTGAGGGTGAAACCTATTATGACCACTATTTGAATTTAATTAAGAACTCAAAGAAGTCGGTTCATTTGCAGACCTATATTTTTGATAAAGATAAATTCGGTATCGCTGTTCATACCGAACTGAAAAATGCCGCTTTAAGAGGAGTGCAGGTTTATCTGTTAATCGACAGCGTAGGCTCGCTGAATTTTAGTGCGGAGTTTGAAAAAGAATTGCACGATTCCGGGGTGCATTTTTGCCGTTTCAACGGGGTGCAATTCAAATGGCTAGGCCAGTGGGGCCGGCGTTTGCATCATAAAGTATTATTGGTCGACCAGCTCCAGGCCTTAATCGGAGGCATCAACGTTGTATCCGACTCCTACAATACAAAATCAGTTCCGCATCAGCTCGACTTTGCCGTTTATGTTGAAGGGCCTGCAATGGCCGGGCTTACTCAATATTGCCAAACGATATTTCAAAAAGCCTGCAGCAAAAAAATTAAATTTAAAAGAGATCATATTGAAAGAAAATTAGATATCAATGGTGTTGATCTCAAAATTTCAATTAACGACTGGATTTATCATCGCTGGCAGATTACGAAACAATATTCTGAACTTACAGAAACAGCAAAAAATGAAATAATAATATTAAATTCATATTTTTTCCCACGCAAAAAATTTATGAAACAACTGGCGGCGGCGGCTAAACGCGGGGTGCGGGTTCGGTTGATTCTCCCCAAAATTTCGGATTGGCCCAGCTATGTTCTGGCTACGCAGTATTTATATGATTACTTTCTTAAGAACGGCGTTGAAATCTATCAATGGAAAGAATCCTTTATGCACGGTAAGCTGGCTTCCATTGATGGCACTTGGTCCACCATAGGCTCGTTCAATCTGAATTATACCAGTTACCAGCAAAACTTAGAAATGAATGTGGATATTTATTCAGAAATTTTTACAAAGCAGCTCAATCAAAAGCTGCAGGTCTTAATCGATACCGGATGCGAAAAGATCGAGGCGCACGAGTTTATTGCAAAAGCTCCGCTAAGTGTAAGAATCTCCAGGTTTTTCTTTTACATTTTATTGAATGCTGTGGCAAATTTTTCTATAGGACTGGCGTTTCAGGAAGAAGAAAATCGAACACGGATTTACAAAAGAGTACATATTGCCGCTTCACTTGGCTTCTTTATTCTCGGCATCATCGGTGCAGTTCTTCCGATAGTGCCTTCGGTTCCATTTTTCGTTATTAGTATTCTGCTGGTTTATCGACAGATCCTATTTAATAATAAAAACGTCTGAATACACAGGCTATTTTACTTCTGAATCACGCCGCAGGCAATTCGCTTTGCAGACTTCTCGTTCGGATCGTCCGGGCCACCATGTACAATGATGGAACGGTTGACGATGCTGTTTTTAGTTTCATCAATACTCAAATCCGGCACAACAAAAGTGCCGCTTGCTTTTCCCGAACCGTCACTTTGGATTGACGGAAGATCTCCCGCGTATTTTGCCGGATTATCAAGTGAGGTTCCACCTGTGGAGTCGACTCTGGCAAAATGGCCCCCTGCAGAGCGTGCGTCTTTTGTAAAGCAGTCGGCGTTTTCATGAATATGAAAGCCGAGCGTTTGATTTTTAGGAAGATTTCTCAGGTTGTATTGTATTTTTAATCCTTCAGGTACCTGTGTAAAATCCACATTTCCTCGGGCTTTTGTATCACTGCGGGCCAGTAGCTGTGAGTGTGCACTCAAATTGGCAAAAGCAAAGGAAGCGCTCAAGGTAATGACAGCACTTAAAATATATCTTTTCATGAAATTCTCCGTTGGAAGATTGTTATTGTTCTAATTTTTTAAAAACATTGAACACCAGCGTTGGACGGGGAAATCGTCTTGAGTGTCTTGAGTTTGTAGAATGAAGTCCAACTACAAACAGCTCCGCTTCCGAAAAGTTGAAGCGAAACCCCGGGTTCATTCGATCGGATAAGACATCAACCCGGCCCTCGTTCTTTTCTTCCGTATAAGCCAGGAATGAAAGTTCTCTCCAGACTGAGGCTTCAAACTCTTCCTCCAAAAACTCATCCTCCTCAAAAACAGCCCAGAAGCTGAAATGAAATGAGGATGTTTTTTTCTGTTCTTCCAAAAATTTTTTCAGATCATTCTTTAGGTGAAGCGAACTGGTGCCTGCGCCCAACTGTCCGTAAAGGCCCAGATGATAGTCATTTTTCTGAAAATGCGAAGCAGCGGTTGCGCTGCATTTTCTCCGTGAAATGATGTCCTGAATCTCGTTTGCTATTTTTTCGGTTTTTCGGACCAGGGTCCAGGCCACTTGCACTTCAGACAAATCGAATTGGGGCACCTGCGTAGGATGAAAAAGCCTATTACTTTGTGAATATTTTGATAACATGAAATTCTTGTATTCACTTCTTATGCCAACGGTTCAGATATATTATATAAATAAGGAAACCTCAGCTGGGTAAAATAGCCACACTACTTAATAATGATACGACCGGTTTTTCCCACTGCCGCGCCGGTTATAATACGGCGGTGTCTGGAGTTTTGTTTTCGGATTATTTCCGACTTGGACACCGTGTTGGCGGCGGCTTCCTGCATATGCACATTGCCTCTGCTGTGTTCGGTAAATTTGTCGATCTTTTGCATTTTTTTATGTCCCGGGCTGTGTGCCGGATCGGGTGCTAAAGGTTTAACAGGCACCTTCGGTTTTAATTCAAGTTTTTTCGCGGGTTTGACTGATTTTTTTTTTAAAGTTGTTTTTGCAGTGGATTTAACGCTTTTTTTTGCTGTTTTCTTTTTCATTTGATCTCCTGTAATAGTTAAATATCACTTTGATGATCACCGGTATTTTCCATATCAAAGTCAGGAACGCTTTCAATCTGCACATTCCGTAAATACTCAGGGAGACCATCGATCAATATCCTAAGACTATTAGCGTCTTCATTTTGCGCCAACAGCTCAAATTGTTTTCCGGTTTCACCTAAATAATTAAAGCCATAGCTGGAACATACACCTTTCCAATTATGGCCTATTTTTTTAATCGTATCGAAATCTTTGCTTTCCAAAGCGGACTTGAGAATTGCAAGATCAGCAATTTTATTTTTTATAAAGTTCGGGATTAAATCGACAAGAAACTCATCAACAAAAATTTTATCAGGTACCCTCATCGCTCTATCAGTTGAAATCATGGCTGGCCTCTTTTAAGTTTAGTCGTATGCCTGTTTTTTACCAGCGTCAATGGCTGCCTGATTTAAAGCTGAATGGCTTTCAAAATCGGGCATTTTTCCGTAGGCCTCAAAAATGGATTTTACCACTTTAGGTTCAACTTTTTTGTTTTGGCCTTCAACAGAAAATCTTATTCCATTAAACGGCTGTTCGTATTCCGGTGAGATATTCATTTCCATATGGATGTCTCCATCTGATTCTAATCCTTTTCATTCAGCTGTATTTCCGGAGGTAACTCCTCTTCATACAGCTTGTTCGGATAGGGGGGCACGTCTTCCACTATTTTTTTATCTTGTTCAGTCTCCGGGAGGTCCTGCGGGTACTCAATATCCTGCATTATTTCCGAAACTGCCGCTGCGGCCTGTGCATGGGGAAGTCCGTACCTGTTTTCAATTAATTTAGTCAGGGCATCTTTGTCGGCATGGGTTCGTTCCAGGTCTTCCGGTTTAAGGGCCGACCAGTTTTTCTGAAACTGCTTTTTAGCTTCGTTCCAATCATTATTAAATTCTTTCATAGCGCTCCTTATACAGCTAAAGAGCAACATAAATGCCATCTTCAAATTAAGTAAAAATCATATCGCGCTTACCGACGGGAACAAATTCCCCGCAAATCGATAAAGGTGTTATTAATTACCCCAAAATAGAGTGAACATTGGTTTACGCGTTTCTGTTTACTGGCATTTCAATTGCTTTCGTATCCATTACCGAAATCAGACGGTTCTTTAGGAGTAATTTATGGATATAGTCAGCGCTTTAACAGATGACCATGATGTCATTCGTAAATTCATTCAGGAACTTGAATTGGCCGAGAGCTTACCGATTAAAAACAAAATTTTTACGGAAATGCTTATTTTCGTACAGGCTCATTTCAGATCCGAGGAAACATCTTTATATTCAAAAAGTCTCAGATCACCGTTTTATGAAATGAACGAATTCGCTTTGGATGGTTATGAAGAGCACCATCTATTAGATGATCTGGTTTACAGAATCAAAAATGCCAAACACGATGACACTCTCTGGTTATCACGGGTTAAAGACTTTTGCCAGATACTCGATCTTCACCTGGCAGGCGAAGAAGCCGATTTTTTCCCGGATCTTAAAAATTATTTTACACCGGTTGAGCTGGCTAAAGCCGCCGTCGTCTATTTAAAGTGTAAAAAATCTGAAATCACCCTAGCTGAACAGGATCAAATCCGAAACTACAGCACATCAAGCCCGAACCTCATGAATTAATTTATATATATATAAGATAAGGAGCCGTTATGAGCCTAAGAGAAAATAAAATGATAAGTCTGATTGTGGTTTTAATTGCAACAGCCATTGTGGGTTGCAAATCCGTGCCGGAAAAAGCACAGCCGCAGGAATCCTATGCGCCCTACGCGGCTAACTCAAGAGAAGCAATTGCCGCAGCCGAACTGAATCGTGATGTGGTGTTAACTGTGGAATTTAAACCCGGCCAGGATGGGTTAAGTAAAACAGCAAAAAATCAAATTCAAAGGGCCTTGGCCGATGCACGGAAGATGGGAACAATTAAAAACGTAGAGGTGGCAGTTTGGTCAGACAAGGAATACCCGGCAATTGGTAAAAGCTTATCAAAAGATCAGGTCAGGTTGGCAGCTAAAAGAGCGAAAAATCTTCGGCTGCTGATCGATAAAACTGAGCCCTCTTCGGATGTAAATACTTTTAACATGGCGAAACAGCCGAATTCATTTCAAAGATGGGTCAACACTCGGGATGCTGAAGTAAAATCAAAATTGGTAACTGCGGGCATCGTTCCGCGGCCCAAAGATAATCAGATTTTTGATCGTACCTCCACGGCCATTGTTTTTATAGAAGTGCGATAAGCAACGTTAAATTTCTGTTAAAGAATGCCATAAAAATTTGACACACTTCCGGTGTAAAATTTATGGCTTGAACTGTTTTAAGCGTTCTATAGAAAATAGGTAAATTTTCCACTTTTTTATGGGGGTAAATATCTACAATTATGATAAGACGGTTGCTATGAAAAAAGCTAAAATCTTAATTATCGAAGACGATAAAGACGTTCAGGAATTAATAACCAGTTTTTTTAAAATGAGGAGCTACGATGTTGTGTCTTACGAAGACGCCCAACAGGCTCTCGAAGACTTAACACAGGAAAAAGTGGATTGTGATGTTATCATCACCGATCTCATGTTGCCGAATATCACAGGAATTCAGTTCACGCAGAGAATGAAAGCCATGGGAACTCTAATTCCTATAATTTTAATTACAGCAAATAAAAAAGTGGAAGTTGCGGTTGAGGCCATTGCCTCAGGTGCCTATGATTTTGTGGTTAAGCCGCTGCATTTTCCCCAACTCCTGGTTTCGGTGGAGAGAGCGCTTTATCTTACAAAGGTTCAGGAAGAAAATTCCACTTTAAAAACAGTTGTCCAACTTCAGGAAGGCCCCACTAGTCTCGAAGGAATTGTCGGAAAAAGCCCCGGAATAAAAAACGCGCTGGATCTAGCAAGGCGCGTGTCTAAGTCTTCATCTAATATTTTAATTACCGGAGAAAGCGGAACCGGCAAAGAAGTTATTGCAAAAGCCATTCACGCCATGGGAGTGCGCAAGAAAGCTCCGTTTATCGCAATTAACTGCTCCGCGATACCTGAAAATCTTTTAGAATCAGAACTTTTTGGTCATGCAAAAGGCGCTTTCACCGGAGCCTCAGATAAAAAAATCGGTCTTTTTGAAGAGGCGGACGGCGGCACTCTCTTTCTTGATGAAATCGGCGATTTGAGTCTTTCTCTGCAAGCGAAGTTACTACGGGTTCTTCAGGAAAAGAAAATAAAACGTATAGGTGAAAATCAGTTTAGGCCCGTTAATGCCCGTATTCTTTCGGCAACCCATAAAAATTTAAGACAGGAAATATCTCTTAAAAAATTTCGGGAAGATCTGTTTTTCAGACTTAATGTTATTCCGATATGGATCCCGCCTTTACGTGAGAGAAAAGAAGATATATTGCCTCTGGCGGAATTCTTTTTGAGAAAATATTCAGTTTTGAATTCGGCCAAGCCCAAACAATTCAGTAAAGATGCACTTGAATGCTTAATGGGAAACTCCTGGCCGGGAAATGTCCGTGAACTTGAAAACACAATCGAGCGGGCGGTAGTGCTTTCCAATTCTTTTATGATCCGGTTAGAGGAAGTGGCTTCCGTCTATCAGGAAAAGAATACGGAAAAAACCGATTTAGGTTTTAATTTTACCAATCACACCCGAAATAAAATCTTAACAGTGGAAGAACTTGTAAATAAATATGTTCAGTTTGTTTTAAAGCTCAATCACGGCGTTAAAGAGAAAACCGCACGAGATCTGCAGATTGACAGAAAAACACTGTATCGAAGATTAAAAGAAATCGGCTACGAAGAAATAACTGTTAACTGATTTTTAATTTTAACTCCTGAATCTGATAAAATTCAGGAGTCTATCCGATAGAAATTGTTTAATTAATCAGACGTTATATTTAGGCGTGATATTGACCAGGCGATTTACGATAGCACTGGGCGATGTCATATTTTGCTCATCGGTTATGTAGGCACCGAAAAGATCAATGATGTCATTTAAAGGCTGGGCCTTCGAAATAAAACCGGTGTAATTGAAATGCTTGGTTCTACGGGGGGGGCATTGACTTTTTTTAGACGAAGAAAAAATAACGACTGGCGCTTT
>JAYTFA010000238.1:0-5608 GCA_043734765.1 Pseudobdellovibrio sp.
GATTTCCGAAAGCCGTTACTAATAACGGAGCGGTTTCGCCGGCAATTCGGCCTAGAGCCAGAACAACTCCTGTCATAACGGCTGAAGTTTTACCTCTAAGAACAATATATAAAATCACACGCCAACGAGACAGTCCCAAGGCTAAGCCGGCCTCGCGCACATGCACCGGAGTCAACTTCAGAACTTCTTCGGTGGTTTTAGCCACGATAGGTAACATGAGCATTCCCAATGCCGCCCCGCCGGCCAGCGCTGAAAATGTCTGAAGCGGAATAACAATGGAAGTGTAAATAAAAAGTCCGATCACAATCGAAGGGATGCTCATCAGCAAATCCACGGTCCATCGAAGGGTATTAGCAAGTGTTTCATTTTTATATTCCGAGAGATAGATCCCGCCGAAAATTCCGATGGGAACAGCACCCAGACTGGCAATAACAATTAAAATTAAGCTGCCGAGAATGCAATTTCCCATGCCGCCGGCGATTTCACCCAATGGGGCTGGAGTCTGCGTAAAAAATTCAAGACTCAAAGACGGTAGCCCGTTACGAATGATGTAATAAAAAACCATAAAAAGCGGGATGATTGCAACCAAAGATAAAAGGCCGATAACTCCGGTCATGCACTTATCTTTTAGGCGTCTTCTTTTTAACCGCTGAGTGTAAACTGAGGCTGAAAAACTCATTTTGCAAACCTCTGCTTCGTTATTTTTGTAACTAAGCGGGCTAATCCACTCACAGCCAGTGAAACTAAAAATAAAGCAAACCCAATCGCAGCTAAAGAGGAAACATGCAGAGCGGACGTGGCTTCAGGAGACTCGTTGGCAATTACGCTGGCCATGGTTGCGCCCGGAGTAAATAACGATAAAGAGATATCCGGACGATTTCCGATGAGCATTGTAACAGCCATGGTTTCTCCCATGGCGCGGCCAAAACCCAATGCGATAGCGGCCAGAATTCCGGAGTAACCGGCTTCAATTACCGCTACCTTGATCATTTCCCAGCGTGTGGTTCCGAGTGCCACCACGCCTTCGCGAAGCGACGTGGGTATGGCCAAAAACACTTCACGGCAAACGGCTGTAATGGTCGGAAGAATCATGATTGCCAGAATAAGTCCGGCTGTAAATACACCTATTCCGAACGGAGGTCCTTTAAATAGCGGCAAAAATCCGAAATATTTTCCGAGAGTGGGTTGAATGTAATCACGCACAAAGGGGGCCAAAACAAATATTCCCCAAAGGCCATAAACCACACTCGGAATGGCCGCTAACATCTCAATTAAAAAACCAAAAGGTTTTGCAATACGTTGGGTGGATATTTCAGTTAAAAAAACCGCCGAAGCAATTGCAATCGGAGCCGAAATTAAAAGGGCCACTGTAGAAGTAAGAAGTGTGCCGTAAATAAACGGAAGAGCTCCGTATTGATTCGAGTTAGGATCCCATTCCTGATCAAAGAAAAAATGCCAGCCACTTTGTTTTAAGATGGGCAAAGAGCCTTCCCACAAATAAAGAATGAGAGAAGCAAAAATCAAAATAACCAGAACGGCCAGTACACGGAGCAAAAAAAGAAAAGTGAAGTCAGAACCTCTGACTTCACTTCGCTTATATCGTTTAAAAAAATTCTGAAATATATTTCTCAATTCCTACATTACTGAAGTGTGATTTTTGCAATTGATTTCAATACTTCTGCGCGGATTTCTTTCGGAACCGGAGAGTAATTGATTGTGCCGGCGGTTTTTTGTGCTTCTTCACCTAGAGCCCACTTTGCAAACTTAACAATTTCAGATCCTTTTTCTTTCGGCATCTTTTCAAATATCAACATCCAAGTAAAGGATGAAATTGGGTAAGCACCTTTATGTGCGGAATCCGTAATTGAAACTTTAAAGGCTTTCTCAACAGCTTCTTTTTTAATGCCTTCAGCGGCTGCAGAAACGCTTTGAGAGGTAGCTTCTACATATTCACCGTGTTTGTTTTCGACTTGAGCATAAGGAAGGTTGTTTTCTTTAGCATAAACCAACTCAACATAACCTACTGTGCCCGGATTTTGCTTTATTAGGCCTGCAACACCGGCATTACCTTTAGCACCGAGGCTGCCAGTAAACCATTTAACCGTTTTACCGTTTTTACCAACCCAGTCAGGGCTTACTTTAGAAAGATACTCAGAGAACACTGCCGTAGTTCCTGAACCATCAGAACGGGTTGCAACAACAATAGCCAAATCAGGCAAAGCCAATTTCGGGTTTAATTTAGCAATTTCGGCATCATTCCACTTTGTGATCGTACCGTTAAAAATTTTGGAAATCGTTGCACCATTTAAACGTAAAGTACCGGCAATAGGAGCATTGTAGCTTACAACAACAGCACCAATCGCAATAGGAACATGCAGCACAGTAGATTTGGCTTTTGCTGCCTCTTCAGATCTCATCGGATCATCTGATCCCGCAAAATCAACAGTTCCTTCAAGAAGCTGCTTAATTCCTGCTCCGCTGCCGACACCTTGGTAATTGAATTGTGCTTTTGTATTTTTTTTCTGAAAATCTGAAAACCAGCGAGTGTAAACAGGTTCAGCGAATGTAGAACCGGATCCGTTAATGGTAAGAGCCGCAAATGTAGGGCCAGCGATGAAAACCAAAGCAGTTACTATGAGTGAGCGAATCACGAAAACCTCCTATAATTATTTAAATTCTTTTAGCACAGCTAAGATAATTTAAGTGTCAGGATTCTGACAAGATTTTGTTATTGGGAATTTTTTGATTAAAAACGAGGAAACGAAGCATCCCTTATTTGGATCTTTTCTATCCCAATCATGAAAACTATTAAAAATTGTTAAGAATTTCAAACTTCTATTCCTAGGGCTAGGACCGTTTTGGTCGAGCTTTTATGTCGGACTTTTACTTCCTGGCAAATTCAAATTAGTTTGAATACTGACTTATAATAATAATAAGTCAAACAAACCATGAAAACGGAGTGATCTATGAAAATCATAATTGCTATTTTGGCTTTATTGCCGACTGTTGCGTCGGCTGCAAACTGTTCTAAAAAAATCGCAGAAGAAAAGGTTAATGCGATTTGTAAAACTATTGAATCAAAAGGGGCACAAGCTAAGTCCGATTGGCCCGCTGCGCTTCTGTTTCAGAATTGCGGTGACAATTATATCTGGGTGCAAGATACGGATGCCCCGATCACAATGATTATGCACCCGATCAAACAAAGACTGAATGGCACATCTATTAAAGATCAGATTGACGAAAATAAATTTCCTCTGTTTGTAGAGTTTGATAAGGCAGCTAAAGCCAAACCGGCCGGCGCTTGGGTTGATTATATGTGGGCAAAGCCCGGTGCTGAAAAAGCCGGTCCTAAAACCTCATATGTCAAAATGTGCAATGGTAAAGACGGCACAAAATGGATAGCAGGGTCCGGGGTTTGGAAAGAAGACTTAAAGTAATTTAATACTAATAAGTATAGAAAAGTAAATAGAGGTAGCGGTGCTTGATATAATTAAAAATTTCAGTTTCCGATCGAAAGTTTCAATTATTGTCATATTGACTGCCTTTATTTCCATCTCGTTAACCGGACTTATCACTTACTATCGGACTAAAACGGCCCTGGGTTCCATGGCCGAAGATCAACTTAACTCAATAAATGTAATTTCAAAAAATCGGATCAACGATTACTTTCGAAGATCCTATGACTATACCATTCTGCTCGCTAAAGACCGCCTGACGGAAGGCCTGTTTCTTGCTTACGAAAGTGCGTTTTACGGTTCCGGCTATTCGATCGGAAAAGATGAGAAGTTGGATTCACCCTCATTTAAAAACCTTGATAAGAGTTATTTGCCTAAAGTCCAACGTCTGATGGAAGCATTTCGAATTGCAAATCTTGCTCTGGTCAATATTAATGGGCAGATTGTATTTTCCTATCAACCGGACACTTACGGTTGGCTGGCCGGCCGAAGTCTGACAAAAGGTCCTCTCCAGGATAAAAAAATTGGCGCTTGTTACAGACATGCAATGAGTGAAGACGGCGTTAATCCGGTATTTGCGGATTATGAATATGTTTCTGAATTCAATAAAACAATGACTTTTCTTTGCTTAAAAACCTTTTCGGAATTCGATCATCTTTCCGAAGGAATTAAAAAGGGCGACGTTATGGGAGTCGTAATCGTTGAGATTTCGACTGATCAGGTTAACAAGCTGCTGAGTTCCCGCGAAGGTATGGGTACATCCGGACAGACCTATCTTGTGGGCGACGATAGTCTCTTGCGTTCCGACTTTTTTCTCGAGAAAGATACACACAATATAATCACTTCTCACAAGGCAAAAACCCGCACAGATTCGCCCAGTATTAAAGCTGCAGTTGCAGGGCAATCCGGCCTTAAAACTGTAATAGATCCACTGGCGAAGCAGGTCATAAGCTCCTTCTCTCCTATAGAAATAATGGGCCATAAATGGGCGATTTTGGTCGAAAAGAGAACAGAAGAGGTTTTTGCTCCGGTCAATACGACTCTTCTTATCGTCATCGGTGTTTCGTTTGTGCTAATGCTATTTGCGGTAATTGGAGCCTACTTCATTTCAGGTGTGCTCGTGAAGCCGCTCACCGAGGCTGCTGACATTCTCCGTCGTGTAACCGTAAATCTGGGCTCGGACTCAGATGAAATGAACGAAGCCGCCGGTACGCTGAACCGTGCCGCTAAAGATCAAACCGAGGGAATTCAAAATTCAGTGTCGGCTATAACTGAAATTAACTCGTCGGTGCAGGCAAATGCAAAAAACTCTGAAAAATCTGCTGAATTCTCCAAAGAAAGTCTTGTCGTCGCGGAGCGGGGCCGAACTACTGTCAATGAAATGATCGGCGCGGTTGAGGAAATTCATAGGTCGAATGATGAGGTTATTAATCAATTGAACAACGTAAACTCCAACATGGGAGAAATCCGAAAACTGTTCGATGACATTTCAGCCAAAACAAAGATCATTAATGATATCGTCTTTCAGACGAAACTGCTTTCGTTCAATGCGGCAATCGAAGCGGCGCGGGCGGGCGAACATGGAAAGGGTTTTTCTGTGGTTGCAGAGGAAATAGGTAATCTGGCAACCGTTAGTGGAACCTCTGCGCAGGAAATCAACGATATTCTGCTGCAGTCGACTGAAAAAGTGGAACAGTTGGTGAG
The DNA here is from genome assembly GCA_043734765.1 of Pseudobdellovibrio sp. GTDB lineage: Bacteria > Bdellovibrionota > Bdellovibrionia > Bdellovibrionales > Bdellovibrionaceae > Pseudobdellovibrio. Next base: position 5,160 of record JAYTFA010000238.1, read on the forward strand.
GGAAACCAAGAACAGCATTTTAGAGTTCGGTGAAATCAGTAAAATCAAACTGAGACTGGGCACAGAAACTGCTCAACGCTGCGGCGATGTCTTCAATGAAATTCAAGAGACCATAAATAAAATTTCCGAAATGTCGGTGTCAATATCACAAGCCACCACACAGCAGGAAAGAGGCATGATCGACATCGGTCAAACCATGCATGAGCTCGAGGTTGGCGCTGAAAACACCAATAAAATTTCCACCAACACCGCCGAATCTGCGGATAAATTGTCGCTGCAGGCAGGCGAGCTGAAAGAAGTTGTCAGGGTAGTAATGCGAACTTTAATGGGGGGATGAGATAAATGATAATCATCACCAACCACAAATTCCATCTCAGCAACTACATCGCGATGAAGTTGCTGGTCCAGGAACTCAATAATCTTTTATCTTAAATGAGAAAAAATTTACC
>JAYTFA010000239.1:0-2799 GCA_043734765.1 Pseudobdellovibrio sp.
ATCAACATTTGCTTGTGTTTTATTAAAATAATACGCCTGGCTGGAAACACTATTTTCATTTTCTGATGGAGCCTTTAAGCGATTCATACTGACTCCTAAATCGACAGGGGCGCTACCAGAAAAGATACCAGACTGTGCAATTAAAATCGTGAGTATAATAATCAATAATAGTAGCGCAAAAAATGCCGGTATAGTTTTCATTAGGAAAAATAATTTCGTACAAGTAAAGTATTGTCAATTTTGAATCCGAACAGGTTCCCATCGCAACGCATAAACTAGCCCATTCACTAGTGTAGTGTAACGCAGCTCCTTGCCCTGGGAATATAGCCTTGGAGAGATGCTTTACCTAAGCTAAATAGCTTTGAATCTCCAGATAGCCGTCGAATGTCCATAATCCATAGTCGAGAAAGCTGCTGCATCCGACGAATTTAGTCTTGGTTTTTGAAATACCAGTGAGTTTTTCGATATCACAAAATGAATTGCCCGTTGTTGGTTCAGGTCACCATTTAAGGCTCTTTATTTTTAATCGTTGGTAAATCAAAAAATCATTCAAGAATTTAGAGCCCATCTTTTGTCCAGTATTTTTCGTAAAATCAAATTCCGATATGTACGCCATAGACATACAATTGTATGCTGTAAACATACATATGAATATATTAGCACAGCTCCTTTCTAGTCAAGTTCGCGCCGAAATATTTCGTCTTCTATTTAATGGAAATAAAACGGCTATACATTTGCGTGATCTACAAAGAAGATCACAACTATCCATTGGTACCATTCAGAAAGAAATTTCTCATCTTAAAGAGTTAGATCTAATAATTCCTGAGCGTGATGGAAATCGACTTTACTATACCGCAAACGCTAACCATCCTCTTTACAAAGAAATTTGTGGCCTTGTGGAAAAAACATCTGGTGTGGCTGAAAAACTTAAAGCAGTGCTGAGCTCAATAAAAGAAATCGACTGTGCATTTATATTTGGCTCGTTAGCAAAAAGTGAAGAGAAATCGCACAGCGATATCGACCTTATCATCATTGGAAATGTGGGACAGCGAGCTTTATCTTCTCTATTCAAAAAAATAACCGATCAAACAGAACGAGAAATCAATCCACACATTTATTCATTAAAGTCGTGGAAAGAAAAATTAAAGAAAAAAGATCATTTCATAAAGACAATATTGAATGATAAAAAAATATTTTTAATTGGAGATGAAAATGTCATTAGTTGATTGGACGAAAAATGGATGGCTTCGTCCACATAAATCTTCAAAAGAAGAAATAACTAACCTTTTAGAAATTGTTGAACGCGATCTAAAAGATACTTCAGCAAAAGGACTTTCTGACGATTGGAAATTTGGCATTGCTTACAATGCTGCTCTTAAGCTTTGTACAATTCTACTTCATAGCTCTGGTTACCGTCCCGAAAAAAACCTGGCTCACTATCGAACACTTCAAGCGCTGCCTTTAATTCTAGGAGATAAATATAAGTCCGATGCTGATTACCTAGATACTTGCCGTAAAAAGCGGAACGAAGCCGAGTATGATTTCGCCGGTAACGTTAGCGAAGATGAAGTCGAGGAACTTATGAAATTTTGCAAAGAACTTAAGGCCGATGTTTTAGTATGGCTGAAGAAAAACCCATATGGGGAGCAGCTTACCTGAAGAAAAATTGTATATACATTTGTTAGCTTCACTTTGGTTTTCGGGCAACGCAAATTTTCATTTGCGGTGAATGATTAAGTGGCTCTGTTTGGCCAATTCCACACACCATATACATTAAATAGCCGGAGGCCGTTTCCGCTACATTGGCTTCTCCGACTAATACAAGCTTTCCAGTAAAAGGCGAGAAAAAGTTAGGCGTGACTATTTGGCGAATATTAGTCCAACCAGTTCCGCTTTTATCCGCCGTAAAAACGCCATAAACGGTGTTAGAAGCGCGCGTAAAATAAACATGATTCCCATCTACCTCTACTTTTCAAAGTCTGATTTTTTTAAAGTAAAAACAAAACGCGTGTACTTCATGGAGTAGTTTAGAAAACTATTAACTCATGAGGTCAGAATGACAGACGCAGTCCTCACCCTTTGCTGCTTTGGTTAAGGATTTTACGATTGCACAATCTTTTGCTGATCCCGTCGTAAAACAAGACTCCGACAGTGCCCTTAATTGATTTCTCAAGCTTTTTAAGTCTTTAATTTTTTTTTCGATCAAATCCAAATTTTTTTCTACAATGGCCTTTGCCTGCGAACAATCCTCAGAAAGCAAGGGGAGCTCTTTTAATGTTCTAACCTCATCAATGCTTACGCCCAATGATCTACAATGTTGTATGAATTTAAGCTCCACCAAGTTTTGTTTGGAATAAAACCGGTATCCATTTTCCAACCTGTTTGGTTTTGAGATTAGGTTCTCTTTTTCGTAAAAACGAATAGTTTCAATATCAATTCCAAGCTTTTTAGCTACTTCGCCTCGCAACATGAAACCTCCAAGTTCTAAAACGTGTATAAATTAAATGCTTTGACCCTGTATCTACTACAAGGATTACTCTTAATTAAATATTTAGCAAGGAATTCGATGAAACACACAGATCACAAAGGCCACAAGCATAGCAACTCGCTCAACCCTGACCAAAAGCACCCAGACAAACAGGAGCACTCCCATTGCTGTGAAAACGCCGCAGATCAAACAACACCAACAAAAACTCTTACAACAGAAGCAAATGAGATTTTAACCACATTCAAAGTTTCAAATATGGACTGCGCTGATGAAATCAAGGCTATCCATGAAGCTTTGAAAATTGAAGGTAT
>JAYTFA010000240.1:0-2574 GCA_043734765.1 Pseudobdellovibrio sp.
GCGAGTAAAATCGCCACGCGCTCTCCGAACCGGAATTCTTTGCGGTCCCCTAAAAGTAGACTTGGCCGTAAAAAATAAAGCTTTCCCGAATACTCAAGCTGTACATCTTCTTCCATTTCACCCTTGGTTCGATTATAAAAAACCGTCGAATTTTTATCAGCCCCAAGTGCAGAAATAATAATAAGTTGTTCGGCCCGGCAAGTTTGGGCGAGTCTGGCAAAGTTAACTGTGTAGTCGTGGTCTACTTTTTTAAAAGCCACTTCCGACCCGGCAACCTTAATCGTCGTGCCTAGAGAGCAAAAAAAAGTAGCTTGAGCCGTACCGATAAAAGAACTCACCTGAAGCTCAAGGCTAGCCCAATTTTTAAAATCAAATTGTAAAACACGTACTTTTGGATTATTAAAGTCAGCATCTAAAGCCGAGGCTTTAGATCTGCAAATAGCTATAATTTGACTAAAGGACCCCTCGCGCAGAAGTTGTTTAACAACTTGTGAGCCAGTCAGGCCGGTTGAGCCTATAACCACTGCGATCTTCATAAACCACCTAAGTATCTGAAATTATTTAATTAAATAACAACGTAAACGAAAATTAATAAAATGAGCTCGGTAAAAACTGCTTAATATTTTGCTTGAGCCAAGACACTCGCGTATGCTATCACCTAAGTCTTCGAAATCAATACGCAAAGGATATATTATGAAAGATGGCCTACACCCTAAAATCAGAACAGTTGTTTTTAAAGACATCTCATGTGACTTTTCTTTTTTAGGCACAACTACAATGGACTCTAAAGAAACTGTTAAATGGACTGATGGCAAAGATTACCCATTAATAAAAGTCGAGATCTCGTCTGCCTCTCATCCTTTCTACACAGGCAAGCAACGTGTAATGGATACTGAAGGTCGTATTGATCGATTTAAGAAAAAATACGCGAAAACAGCAACGCCTGCAAAGTAGCTATCACATTATTCGCTCTTGCAAGAGAGCACCAAATAAAAGCGGCACAGTAATTGGCCGCTTTTATTTTTTAAACGAATTTTTTGTGAGGAGTCTTAAATATGTTTTCCAAATTAGACCAAGTTGAATCCAGATATGAAGAAGTAAATTTATCTCTTCAGAGGCCCGACGTTGCTTCAAATCAAAAGCAATACAGAGCACTGATGAAAGAGCTTTCTGATTTAGAAAAAATTGTCGGACTCTATCGCGACTACAAAAAGAAAACCAAAAATCTCAAAGAAAACAAAGAAATGTTAACTGCAGAACCTGATCCTGAAATGAAGGAGATGATTCGCGAAGAGCTCAAGCAGCTGGAAGACGATATTCCTAAGCTTGAAGTTCAGCTTAAGCTTGCCCTGATACCCAAGGATCCCAATGATGACAAAAATATTTTGTTAGAAATTCGTGCCGGAGCGGGTGGAGACGAAGCATCCCTATTTGCAGATGAATTGTTTAGAGGATATGCCTATTATGCCAATGCTCAGGGCTGGAAGGCCGAACTTATTTCATACTCCGCTGGCAATGTTGGTGGTGCAAAAGAAATTATCGCGATGATTTCAGGAGAGTCCGTCTATTCTAAAATGAAATATGAGTCCGGAGTGCACCGAGTTCAGCGAGTTCCGAAAACAGAATCTGCCGGAAGAATTCATACATCCACAATTACAGTGGCAATTATTCCGGAAGCCGAAATTAACGAAATAAAAATTGATATGAAAGATATTACAATAGATGTGATGCGAGCCAGTGGAGCGGGCGGTCAGTCTGTTAACAGAACTGAATCAGCAGTCCGACTTCATCACAATCCGACCGGTATTCTGGTGCATTGCCAAGAAGGTAAGTCACAGCACGCCAACAAAGAACGGGCTTTTCAGATTTTAGCAATGAAGCTTCAGCGATTAGAAGATGAAAAAGTATTAAAATTGGCTTCGGATGCGCGCTTAGATCAAATCGGTACGGGCGACAGATCAGAACGGATTCGAACTTATAATTTTCCGCAAACCCGCATTACAGACCATCGCATTGGCCTCACAATCCATCAGCTGGATCAGGTTATGAGCGGCGAGCTCGAATATTTAATTGACCCCTTAATCGCACATTTTCAATCTGAAGCACTTAAAAAACAGGCCATCACGTATTAATGAAACTCAAAGAAGTATTTGAAAAATCAGTTCAGTTTTTTAAAGATAAAAAATATGAATCGCCACGGCTTGATGCTGAGCTACTGATTTCACACGCGCTCAAGCTGGAGCGGGTTCAGCTTTATTTAAAATACGAACAGCCGTTAAATGAAGCCGAAATTCAAACCTGCAGAGATGCGGTTAGGCGAAGAGGCTTAGGCGAGCCGGTGGCCTACATCACGATGGAAAAAGGTTTTTTCGGAGAGATGTTTGCAGTGGGTGAGGGCGTTTTGGTTCCCCGTCCTGAAACTGAATTGATTGTTGAAGAAGCTCTGAATTTTATCAAAGCAAACTCGATTAAAGAGCCTAAAATATTGGACCTCGGTTCGGGAACAGGATGTATTGGTTTTTCCATTTTAAAAAATTGTGAAAATGCAACTTTAGTAAGTGTTGAAAAATCAGA
>JAYTFA010000241.1:0-3780 GCA_043734765.1 Pseudobdellovibrio sp.
AAACGCGAACTTGATCCGGCAACGGGTTTCAATGAGCTCAAAATTTCTATTTTATAAATTCTTGGGCAGTCTTTCCTAAATCTTTTAAATATCCTCTAACCACGTCGTAGTCTTTGTCCGAAGCCACTTTAAAATCAGTAATATGGTATAAATTATGAAGTACTTTTGCGCCGGCTTCTGTTTTAATATATTTTTTCAGAGATTCGCTTATTTTATTTTTTAATTCTTCCGGAACATCCTTGCGAAAAACTAATGGGTCATTCGGTATAGGGCCTGTTAACTGCAGAATTCTTATTTTTTTGAAGACATCCGGATATTGAGTTCGTAAAAGCCAACGTGCATCTTTAGGTGTGCCGTCTTCATCTGGCGGGGTGTAAAATGTGGCTCCGGCATCCACCTTTCTTTGATAAACCGCTGAAACTACGGAGTCGTGCCGACCGGCAAAAATACTTTCTTTAATTTTGATGTTTTCCTGCTTAAACAGTCTTTGTGGCAATAAATACCCGGACGTGGATGCAGGATCAACAAAAGCAAATTTTTTGCCGTCAATTTCCTTTATTGTTTTCGGTCCGTCAACATGGGCTATAATCTGCCCGTTGTATTCATCGCGTCCACGATTCATAAGTTTTAATTTAGCTTCCACACCGTACTTTTCATGAGCCAGTACATAGCCGAATGTGTTAAGAATGGCTGCGTCCGCGCGTTTCGAGCCGAAGGCTTCAACCACCGCAATATAACTTGATGGCAGTTCAACTTTCACCTCCAGATTTAGGTCCTTTGCTAAGTACTGTTCAAGAACTTTTCCTTGTTCAGTTAAGGTCAACATATCCTGCGCTGGCACTAAATAAAATTTAATAGGATTTTCTTTGCTGCCTAATTCGGCTGAATTTTTTGTACATGAACTGAAGTTTATTAAAGCCAGAATATAAATTAAATTTAATAGTTTTTTCATGCTCGTTATATATACGCCTTACTAATGTCTAGCAACTGATTTAAAAAAGGGTTTAAAACTAATTTCTGAAAGTTTTGTTACCTTGACAGTTACAAAACAGATATCAAATTAAGAGTATGATAGCTGCGCTCAGCCATCATAGAAAAGGGTGTTATATGTATATACCTATAGGCTCATTCCCTGTCCTCCCCCTTAAAAATACAGTGATTTATCCCGGCGTGACGCAAGCATTAAAAGTAGGCCGCGATAAGAGCATTAAAGCCATTGATTTATCTAAAGAAAAAAATAACTGGATCGTCACAATTGCGCAAAAAAATCCCGAAAAAAATATTGAAAATGTAGAGGACCTTTATGAAATTGGAACTCTGTCAAAAGTAGAATCGGTTAAGGGCACTCCCGATTCCGGCTACTTCGTCGTCGTGCGCGGCTACTACCGTGTGAAAGTGAGTTCCTATAAGCAGGATAGCACCATCATTGAGGCTTATGTTGAGCGAATTGATGACATTCACGATGTCGATAAGAGCACCGAAGATGCATTACTTACAAGTTTAAAGACCATATCTAAACAGGTTCTACAGATTCTCCCGGGAAATACGGAGCCTATTCAGGAAATGGTGGATGCGGTGGAGGATATTTCTTTGTTGTCTTACATGGCTGCGGCTAACTCGGAAATTATGCTCAGTGAAAAGCAGAAGCTTCTCGAAACTGTAATCATTCGGGAACGGGCCATTCATTTACTTAGCCTGTTGCATACATTTAAGGAAAATTTACTTGTACAACAGGATATCAATCAGAAGCTGAATTCAAAACTGGGCCAAACACAACGCGAGAGTATTCTCCGCGAACAATTAAAAACAATCAAAGAAGAACTAGGCGAGAAAAACGAACAGAGTTTGGTTGAAACCTACCGTACAAAAATAATCGAAGCCGGTTTAAAAGACGAGCCGCTCGAGTTGGCCACACAGCAAGTGAGTCGACTTGAAAATATGAACGCCCAATCACCGGAATATCAGATGATCCGATCGCATCTGGATTTTCTGTTTTCATTGCCTTGGAATAAGTCCTCACCATCGAAAGAAATTGATCTCGATTTTTCAGCAAAAATCCTGAATGAAGATCACTATGGATTGATTAAAATTAAAAAGAGAATTTTACAGCACTTGGCTGTATTAAAAATGAAAAAGGAAAAAAAGGGCTCTATTCTTTTATTTGTAGGACCACCGGGAGTAGGTAAAACTTCTTTGGGGCAAAGTATTGCAAGGGCATTAGGAAAAAAATATCAGAGAATAAGCTTAGGTGGGGTTCGAGATGAATCCGAAATACGCGGTCACCGCCGAACTTATATTGGAGCCTTACCCGGACGAATTCTGAATGCGTTAAAAAAAGCGGGCGAAAACGACACGGTTTTAGTATTGGACGAAGTGGATAAACTCGGTCACGGATACGCCGGAGATCCCGGTGCTGCGTTACTTGAAGTCATGGATCCTGAACAGAACAACACCTTTATAGATCACTATCTCGAAGCACCATTTGATTTATCCAAAGTGACTTTTATTGCAACCGCCAACTCACTTGATACGATACCTGTTGCTTTATTAGACCGGATGGAAGTTATCGAATTAAGCGGATACACAACGGCTGAAAAACTTCACATCGCAAAAAACCATTTATGGCCAAAACAACTGGAGGAAAACGGATTGATAGGCGACCAGATAGAAATCAGCGATACTGCAATATTAAAAGTAATTTCACATTATACGCGCGAGGCCGGGGTCCGTGAACTGCAGCGAAAATTAGGCGAGGTCTGTCGTGCTAAAATCGAAGATGTTATTAAAACGGAAAAGCTCATAAAAGTAAACGTTCACGATATCACTGAAATATTCGGACCTGAAAAATACACATACGAAGTGACCGATCAATTAACCATTCCGGGAGTTGTTACCGGTTTGGCATGGACTCCCGTAGGTGGAGATATCCTGTTTATTGAATCGGCCATTGTGCCTGGAAAAGGCGAGCTTATATTAACCGGACAGCTTGGCGATGTAATGAAGGAATCGGCTCAGATTGCAAAATCCTTAATCAGAGCCAGACTCAGTTTTCTGGCTCCTACTTTTGATTTCAATAAATATGATATTCATATCCACTTACCCGCCGGGGGCATTCCTAAAGACGGCCCGTCGGCCGGAATTACACTGTTAACTTCATTGGCCTCAGTTGTTTCAAGAGTGCCCGTTAATTCAAGACTGGCTATGACCGGCGAAATCAGCTTAAGAGGTAAAGTTTTGCCTGTAGGCGGTATTAAAGAAAAGGTTATTGCGGCACATCGTGCCGGCGTTAATAAAATTATCATGGCGAAACGAAATGAAAAAGATTTAAAAGATGTTCCGGAAGATGTATTATCACAGATAGAATTTACTTTTGTGGAACACATCAATGAAGTTATTGCTAAAGCGCTTAACATTGATCTGTCAAAATGGAATGAGGATATTTTATATGGTCAAAATGAAAGCCATCTATTTGGGAGAAAAGCACTGTAAGGTTGAGCACGAACCATCTCAAACCATTTTAGAAACAGACGCCCCAAAAGACAACGGAGGACGCGGCGAAAGCTTCTCTCCGACCGATCTCATTGCAACCGCACTGGGAACCTGCATACTCACAACAATGGCAATAATGGCAGAGCAAGATGGAATTGATATCGCCAGCGCTAAAATGTCGATTGAAAAAGAAATGAGTGCTAATCCCCGAAAAATCGCAAGCCTAAAGACAATCATCGAATTACCGCAAAATATTGCGGCCGACTATCGACTTAAATTGGAAAATGTAGG
>JAYTFA010000242.1:0-6664 GCA_043734765.1 Pseudobdellovibrio sp.
GTTTACTCAGGTCTGGCGCTTTTAACCGCCTTTGTTGCAAATATTTATTTTGTGATTCAAAATCAGATTCCGGCAGGCCTGTTGCCGTCGGTTCTGAATTTAATACTGAGTATGACTTCGGCTCTTGTGGTTTTCACACTCACAGGTTATTTGTTTAAAATTAAAGCTGTTCATGAAATTTTTGAAAAAGTATTGAAAAAAATTCGCCGATGAATCAGATCAGGATATTAATATGTATTTTATAGGTGATGAAGAGATTGAAGCTCTTAAAAAACTATTCGCCAGAAAAAAGCTTTACCGATATCAATCGGCCTATGTCAGTGAATGTGATCTTTTTGAAAAAGAGTTTTCGGAATATGCCGTCATTCCACACGCACTTTTGCTGTCGAGTGGCACCAACGCCCTTGTTCTTTCTTTATTAGCAGCAGGAATTCAGACTGGGGACGAAGTATTGATTCCCACCTACACCTTTGTAGCCACAGCGGCGGCGGTGGTTCAGGCCGGGGCTATTCCGGTTCTGGTTAATATCGACAAAAACCTAAGCATGGATATGACGGACGCTCAGAAGAAAATATCACCAAAAACAAAAGCGCTTATTTTGGTTCATATGGATGGCTTAGTTGCCAATGTCATCGATGCAAAAACATTTTGTGCAGAACATTCGCTGATTTTCATTGAAGACGTGGCGCAGGCTATCGGAGCTTCTTGCGGCGAAAAGAAATTAGGAACTTTCGGCGCCTTTGGCTGTTTTTCCTTAAATGAAAATAAAAATATTTCCTGTGGTGAGGGTGGAATACTTGTAACCAAAAAACGTCAGGCCTATGAAAAAGCTTTTTGTTTTCATGATGGGCCGGCCCAGTTTAATCCTAATAAAAAAGAGTTTTTCACGGAGGTAAGCCCTTTTATGGGGCTTTCTATGCGGGTCTCTGAAATTCAGGGTGCTATTATGAGAGTTCAGTTAACCCGGCTTGAATTTATTCTTAGTGAATTGCGAAAAAGAAAATCGGTGCTGTTAGAATCGCTGCAGGGGATATCTGAAATTGACTGCATTACCGGATACTCAATTGGAGAGTGCGCCTCTTCATTGCATTTGCAATTTATCGATCCAGAAAAGGGCGCTCGTTTTGGAAAAGCGCTTCGCGAGGCTGGCTTTATGTTTACACCGGTTACCTCGAGGCCTGCGCATGCCAGTTGGAAGTGGAGCCATCTTTTAGATAAGACCTATCCGGTTTCTGATTATTTACAGTCAGTCGATATTTTAATGCGAACACTGAAGATGGAAATTGATATACACCTTTCAATTGAAGATACCCAAAACTCGGCTTTGAAATTACGCCGGATCCTAACCGGCTCGTTATCCTAGCTTAAAGCTGCGCATGGCAATCGACCCATTCTGAATTTTTTCATAGATAAAATTCAGTTCGTCATTTTTTCGGCTGGCTCCCACGGCATATAGCAGTGGCAGATAGTGATCGAGAGAAGGTACACTCATTTGCCCGGCTTTGGTTTTATTGTAATCATGTGCAAGAGCATCAAAGTTACGGTTTTCAATTTGTTGTTTGATCCAGGCATCGAATTCAACAGCCCAGTCAAAAGGCTTTTCGGCTTCTTTCCATGAAAAATTTCTGAGATTATGAACCACGTTTCCGCTGCCCACGATCAGAATTCCTTCTTCACGCAATTTTGCAAGCTCCTGTGCCAGTTTCAAATGGTATTCAGGAGGTTGGGTGGCATCAATACTCAACTGCAGGATCGGAATGTTTGCATCCGGATACATGTGTTTGAAAATACTCCAGGCTCCGTGATCGAGGCCCCAGGCACCATTATCAAACTGAATTCGGAAACCTTCAATCAGGCTGTTAATTTTAAGTGCCGCAAACTGTGAACCGGGTGCGGGATAATCCACTTTATACAGTTCATCCGGAAATCCCGAAAAGTCATAAATTAATTTTGGCTTGTCGGTGCTGGTAATAAAAGTGCCTTCGGTTTCCCAATGGGCCGAAATGCACAAAATGGCCTTAGGAGTAGGGATGGAGTTACCAACGGAGCCTAAAGCCTTAGAATATTCGTTCTGGGCAAGAGCATTCATGGGAGAGCCGTGACCGATAAATAAAACGGGCATGGTGGGTGTGTCTAAGGTTTTCATTTTAAACCTCTCCTTATAATAAATAAATTATTTTTTAGGCGGAACGTCTTTACCTGCCTCAATTTTTAAATCAATGGTTACTTCGTCGCCGACAACAGGGCCTACTTCAACAACTTTACTCCACATTAAACCGAATTCTTTACGGCTGATTTTTGTTTTAGCCGTAAATCCTGCCTTGATGTTTCCGTAAGGATCAACGGCAGTCCCTTTATAAGCCGCATCAAATGTTACTTTTTTGGTTTTACCTTTAATTGTCAGATCGCCAGTTAATTTAAAAGATTCGGGAGTGCCGGAAATGGATGAACTTTTAAATGTCATTTTGGGGTATTTAGCCGCATCGAAGAAATCGGGACTTTTTAGATGATTATCACGGTCATTAACTCCGGTATCAATTGAAGCAATCTCCACTTCAGTTTCCAAAGTTGATTTTTCAAATTTTTGATCAATAGTAATTACACCTGTAAATGTTTTAAATTTTCCTTCGACCGTTGAGATTACTAAGTGGGAAATTTCAAAGCCTACTTTAGAGTGCATAGGATCGATGTTGTATTTACCGGCTTCTAGCTTGGCAGCTGCGGTTGCGGTGCTTACTAAAGCAAGCGATAAAAGAACTGTGGTGAGTAATGAACGCATATGAGGGGCTCCTTGTTATGTTTTTATGTATTCATATTCGCATATCTTTTACTGTTCTAAAAGTGGCATAAAACGAATTCAGTGTTGCATTAATGGAACAATAAGAGTAAGAATTGTGCATGGATTACAACCAAGTGGCCCTTTTTATCAGTGTCGTTGAAGCCGGAAGTCTGTCAGAGGCCGCCAGGCGTTTAAATGTGGCAAAATCGAACTTAAGCCGTGCTTTAACCGCACTCGAAAAAGATATCGGCTCCCAATTGATTTTCCGTAATACGCGCAACTTTCATCCCACAGAAGCCGGCATCAATTTTTACAATCAGTGTAAAGGCCCTCTTTTTGAAATTAAAATTGCAACAGAAAGCATTAAGCAAAATGAGTCGGCCCTTAAAGGGAAATTTATAGTCACAATGCCCATCGATCTGGCCCATACGATTCTACCTCCGGTCATATCGGATTTTGCCAAAATTTATCCTAAACTGAACATTGAAGTGCGCGGCGAAGATCGCACGGTGGATCTGGTTAAAGAAGGCGTAGATCTGGCATTGAGAATGGGAACTCTTTCGGACTCCGGTCTGAAGGCCACAAAAATCAGTGAGACCTCACTTATTTTAATTTCAACAAACCAGTATTTGAGCAGCTTCGGAAAAATCAGGACGGCAGAGCAATTGTCGGAGCATCGGATCATTTCGTTCAGCAAAAAATATGAAAAGGGATTCACCTTATTTAAAAAGTCAGGCAAATCGCAGAAAATTAAAGTTTCAACAAGTCTTGAAGCCAACAATCCGTTAATTGCCAAATCTTTTGTACTCTTGGGGCAGGGAATTGCACTCTTACCCGATACCATCTGCTATGAGGAGCTGAAAACAGCACAGCTTGTGCGCGTGTTGCCGGATCTATCTTCAAAGCCGGTCCCGTTTCATTTTATATGGCCGGCCCACACGTCAGAGTCTCCGAAAGTGCGCGCTTTTATTGATTTCAGTAAAGATAAACTCCGGAACTATTTTCCTTCTGCCAATCCCTGATAGGTGTCATGAATTTTCTGTTGTTTGTCGGACTCGGCCGTCCAGCGTCGTACTTCGCCTTCGTATTTCTTTTTCTTGCCAATCCACGAGGTTTCTTCCGAAGCTATGCCACGTAAAGCCTGAGTGGTTTGACTTTCCTGAGCACGAAGCTTTTCCTCACGCTCTTTCCAGGCCTTTTTGGTGTTTCCCACTGAAGACAGTTGAGTCTGATAATCTGAAATAATCAGACTGCGCTGCTCCTGATTTTTTTTGATCTGAGTTATCATCGCCTGCAATTGTTCGATCTGTTTTGTTTCTAAGACAATTTTGGCGTTTTCTTTCGTAATGTAAGTACTGATATCACGTTCCTGCAGCAATACTTTTTTAAGCGAGTCGCTGTTTTTAGCGATTTCGCCGGTGACCATTTTTTTCTGGCTCAATGTGGCCTCTTTGGCTTTCTGAACTTCAGCCACATTGATTTTTACCAACTCGAGATTTTTGTCGTACTCGTTTTTGTTTTTTTTGGCGTTTTCCAGATTGTTTCTTATTTTTTCCAGCCCGTTTGTGGCCGTCAGCACCTGAGCCTGAGTCTGCAAAACAAAAAAGCCTGCGAGTAAAATTATTAATGATTTCATTATTGATCTCCTTTTTGTGCTAGGTCTTCCCTTGCACATACGTTTTTTAGTGAGGAACGATAGTGTCCGATTTCGTCTTCCCAGACTTCTCCGCGAAACTTCCATTTATAGCTTTTCTTTTCTTCCGGGGTTAAAGCTGCCGGAGTGCGCTCATCGATTTTACCACCCGCCATCTGAAAGCGGATGTGTTCTCCGGCGCCCGAATAAACTTCGTACGCCAGAACTTCTTCCTGTTCTAAAAGTTTACCGAGCACGGCCACAAGCTCGCTGTAGCGTGTTTTAAGGGCCTCAGACGCCTGAATTCTCAGGTTGGATTTTTTGTTTTCCAGTCTCAGTTGTGCCACCGCCTGCATTTTTTTTAATCCTTCTTTACCGCGACCCAAAATTTGCAACTCGATTTCAGCCACCCGGTTTTTAATTTCGTTTTTTGCCAGAATCTGCGCTGAAACACGTTGATTTTTTAAAGTCTGTAATTCGTTTTTGTTCTGGATCATACGCTGGCGGATGACTTGCTCTCGGTTTGAAAAATCAGTGAGAATTTTTGAAAATCTGGAGTTTTCATCATCATAGTTGTTAATTCGTTCCTGCAGGTTTGTGAAAGAGGGGTGAATAGCCAGCTCAGCTACAAAGGATCGCGGCAGTGAGTTGATTTCAGACTGGCCGGAATTGCTGTACCAGGTTTTAACCAGGTCATAGTAAGGAGCCGCATTTTTATTTTCAGACTGAAACCTGACTAATTTTTCATGAGTCTGCTTAAAACGGCTGTCAAGGTCCGTCAGCACATGAAGGGCATCGCCGTACTGGCACAAATTCAAATAACCCACTGAACGTACTATGTAAGATTCCGGCATGTAAATTTTCTTCATAAATTCTGTGTGTAAGGAGAACATATTTCCCGCAGCCCCGATGTGATCGCCGACCAGAATTTGAGCCCAGGCCTGTTCTACAACAGATTGGATCCAGAGCGGGCTGGATCGGTCGATTTTAAGATAACTCTCGTAAGAATTTTTATACTTGCCCTTTTGAAAGTAAAGTCGGGCGAGCGTCAAAATCAGCATGTTGCGGATTTTATTTTTTTTATCGCTTTCAATAGCCGGGATTACTTTTTCAAGTTTCGAGATGGCTTTGTTAACTTCGCCTCTGCGATAATTTATACTTGTTGAGAGTAAAACCGAATCCATATACAGCTCTGATTTTGCACTGATCTGCCCAAGTGAATTTTCTGCAGCATTCAGGTTGCCTTCTTTAATGAAGTATTTTGCCTGTTGATATAAGTAATTGTCGTTTTTACTGATATCGATATTAAAGGATTGAACCAACGACTCAACTTTTTCCATGTCTGCATTTTCAACGGCCTTTATATTCTGAACAACACTCTGTACAGCTTTAAGCCGGATATTTTTATCCTGGGTCTGATCAATCACCTGAAAAATATTCTGACGAAATTCAGAATTCATCCCGAGAGAAGCCGCAGACTGCGCGTAATTCAACTGTGCCTGGGCTTTATAAACGCTGTTTCCCGATAGTTCTATAAACACACTCATCGCCACATCATATTTTTTCTGCATTTCATAAAAAATCAGTCCCTGAATCATTTTGTATTCGTCCACGGCTATTTCCGAAATGCTCTCAACCGTGGCTTCGGCGGGCTTGGTCACCGGATCTTGGATACGGGCCAGCGCTAGAACGGATGGCAATACGAACTTTTGGCTGATTGTATAAACAACTTTAGCCGGAGTTACCGCCTGAATATTGATTCCGGGAATCTTCACTAATTTCGGTGATATCAATATCTTCTTTTCAGGAATGGCGGGCTTATTCTCCGGCATGGTAATTATGAGGTCGGTCGGTTTAAATGATTTTTCGGCATTGATACTGATTTGCTGCACCGATCTTATTTTTTTTAAATAAGAATCAAGTTTAGCCGACAGATCCACCTGTGCAAATGCCTGGGTTGAATAGAGCATCGTAAAATACAGTAATTTGCGTTGCATAAGTAACCTCTAGTTTGTGAAAAGTGTTAAACCGATTGTAATCGTGGTGTCGTTGGCACTTTTTGAGCTTTTAGCTCGGGCAGACTCCGGCGCGCCGATTCCTATTTCATATTGCTTGGTTGTCTGCTGATAGTAGGAGTTCTTAATATCAAGACGAAAAGCCACATTTTTATTAATAAAAAGCTGTTGTACGAAACCCAGCTCGTAACTTCCAGAACTTTGCATTTCGTTAGCCTGAGATTTGTTTCCGGAACC
>JAYTFA010000243.1:0-6324 GCA_043734765.1 Pseudobdellovibrio sp.
AGCAGTGTCAACGAATCTGCTACCGCAGCTTTGCGGCAGCAAAGCATTGCCGGCGGGCTTGCCCGCGACCAAATCGATCCTGCAATTGCGCTATTGCAACAGAATATCATTCAGACTCAGGGGCAAATCTATGTTTGGACTAACAATGTTTTTCCGTTGAAACCGGAACAAAGAACTCTGCTCGACAGTTTACAGAACAGGCTCGCGCTTCAGAATCAACAGCTCGAAATTTTAAACCAACAAAAACTCAACATTAATTCACAGTTACTCCAGCAAACGCGCTTTATTGCCAGCACATCAGAGCAAAGAAGAAATGAGCTGGCTGACAACCAGGCGGCCCTTCAAGACGAAATTTTTTCGATGCGCGCCGAACTGGATAGACTTCGATCAGCGCAGGCGCAGGCCAGAATGAGCATTATGCCGCTGACCCAACAGCTGAGCCAAGCCAGGAAAAGTTATCAGGAACAGCTCGAAAAAGTAAAAGCGCTCGAAGAATCTTTATCTAAAAAAAATCTGATAACCCAGTAAGAAAAAAATATTACGCAACTTTCAAGCAACTTTCAATTTTTTAAGGCCATCAGCTATCAGCAACCTCATTAGCACCTGATAGGGTATCCCCTTTTCAGCTGCGACTTCCTTAAGTTCATTTAGTAACTCTTCTTCAAGGGCAATACTTGTGGGTTTACGTCGAGCACCTTTAAGTCTACTCATGCCTTTAACTATTTCTTGAGTGTTAAATTCTATATGCTCATAGGCCTTTAATCGTTTGACTGATTTCTTCATACAAATTTCGCTCCTTTCTACTTACAGGCCGACCGCTAATAGGTCTTACTTTCCCGCTTCTTATAACAAAAACCACTGAAAGCATTCTACCAGTTGCAGTTGGGCCCAAAATGCAAAATCGCACTTCTTGAGTAATTGGCGATATTTGCCTGCCAATGGGCACTGCCAATTTTAACTCAAAAACAGATTCTACCTCATCAGGGCTTACACGATGCTTTGTGCTACTTTTTTTCTGATTTCCACTATCCCATTCGAACTCGAAAATGTCGCTTTTTTGATACCAATAGACCAGCCAAAATAAAAATTTAAACTGGGCCATTGTTAAACTCATTTACAACACTATAGAGCACTATAGAGCACTATACTAAAAGTCAAGAATGTAAGCTTCATTTGAATTAAAATCACAAAGCCCCCAAATGAATCATACGTTGGCTGCAATACCGATTCTAAACCTAGGTTCATCAAGTTAGTTGCAGCGTTCAGATTTCGTACAATCTTTAAAAGCCAACACCAAAATTGGACTACTTTTTTGCCGAATCCTTCATCAGCCTCTTTGTGCCTCTGGTACGATGATTGCTGATTATATCTATTTACCGTTACCTGTAATTGGAGTCTAAAAATGAAATCACATAGTTCAACGTCGAATATTAAAAAAAAGTTGTCTGCACCAAAAGCCACTTCAATAAATCTGGCCTCTACGCTGGAATCCATCGGGCACATCTGGGTTTCAGACATTATGCAAAGAAATCCCGTCACTGTTAATTTAAACGAAAACCTGGATGAGGCTACAGGCATTTTGGCGGAAAATAGTTTTCGTCATTTACCGGTCATCGATAAAGAAGGAGACATTCAGGGCATACTTTCAGATCGTGATCTGCTCAATGCGGTTTTGCGGACCTCGCGAACAAAGTTGTATGACAGAGCAGATAATCCCTGGACGACCGTTCAGGTTAAATCAGTTATGACAAAAACCCCGGAAACCGTAACGCCTGAAACAACTCTTGCTGAGGCCGGTGCTTTAATACTTGAAAACAGAATCAGCTGTCTTCCGGTCGTTGAAGGAAATCATCTCGTGGGCATCATCACGAGCTCGGATTTTGTAAAACTCGTTAGTCAGGGCATGGGTGCCGAGTAAGGCAACTGCAGATCTTTTGCGTAAAGGTAATCGCGGGTCAGCGGAACGGCACTGTATTTTTTAGAAAGTTGCAGATGAAAAACCATATTTCCCCAATGCTCAAATGAAGTTTCAGCACCGGTCAGATAAAATTCCCACATACGACAAAATTTTTCATCATAGCTCTTGCGAACAGTTTTCAAATTAGCGGTAAAACGCAGCCGCCACTCCCGTAGTGTTCGGGCGTAATGTAAACGCAGCACTTCAATGTCCGTTATATGCAGCCCGGCATTCTCCACATGCGGAATCACTTCGGATAGTGCCGGTATATAACCTCCCGGAAAAATATATTTTCGGATCCAGGCATTGGTTGAGGAAGGTCCCTGAGCTCTTCCTATTGAGTGAAGTAACATCACTCCGTCGTTACTCAACAACTCCTGCATTTTTTCGAAAAAGACAGCGTACTGATCAATGCCCACATGCTCGAACATTCCCACAGATACGATGCGATCAAAACTTCCTTCTAAATGCCGGTAATCCAGCAACTCAAATTTTGCGATATCTGCAACTCCGTCTCTTTTGGCCCGCTGCTGGGCCGCTTTAAGCTGTTCAACCGAAAGTGTAATTCCTGTAACCCTTGCGCCGGTTTGTTTGGCTATGGTACAGGCCAGGCCTCCCCAGCCGCAGCCCACATCGAGAATCCGATCTTTCGGTTTAATTAATAATTTTTTAGCAATATGCTGCATTTTCTTTTTCTGTGCTTGTTCGAGCGTGGGGGTTTCCGGTGTAAAATAGGCGCAAGAATACTGTTTTTCCGCATCTAAAAAGAGGCTGTAAAATTCTGACGGAAGATCGTAATGATGTTTGGCATTTTTAGAAGCTTTTGTGACGGTGTTAAATTGCTGAAGATGCCTTACAAGGTAGTTTCCCATTTCGACAAAGCGCAACCAGCCATGTGGCAGTTTAGTACCGGTGTTGCTAAAAAGGACTTCAAAAAATTCCTTCAGAGTTCCCTCTTCAATGACTAGGCTGCCATCCATGTAGGCTTCGCCGATAAAAAGTTCCGGATTAAGGGAGATTTTATGATGGAGTGCCGAATCGTAAAGCCGGATCGTGACCGCAGGTGAAAGCCCGTCTCCAAACTTATGTTCCTTACCGAAGGCGTCAATGATATTTAAACTGCCTTTTTTGATAATCCGCGAAAAAACCTCGTCTAGCAGTTTTTCATTTCCGAGATATTGCCAGATATTTATTTTTTTTAATGGTTGGCTCAATGACGAGATCAGGTTCATATTTTCCCCGTTTGTAATGGCTGACAGCATTTTTCTGTAGTGAATACAAAAAAAGTGCCATTGCCATTTCGAGGTGTTAGGGAAAATTACTAATTAAACTTCTATATTTCTGAATTGGCTCGACTCTTCGTCAAATTCCAGAAGCTGACCTAACTCGAGATCAAAATAAATTCCCATAACGGCAAGGCCGCGGGTTCGAATGGCCTCTTCCACAAACGGAAAAGTACGCAAATTACTGAGTGAGGTAATGATGGATTCCTGTTCTCCGTGACGACAAAGATTTTCTTCACTATCACCTTTATGTTTTTCAAGAACTCGGTCTTTTGCTCCCTGCGCAATCTTCACCCACTGATCCACGAACCCGTTGGGAGCCGCCTGATCCAGCATCAGGGCGCGGATACCACCGCATTGACGATGCCCCAGAACAATTATGTTTTCGACATTTAAATTAAGAACCGCAAATTCAATTGCAGCACTGACCCCGTGATAGCCTCCGCCCTTTTCATAAGGGGGAACCAGATTAGCCACATTTCTAACGATAAAAATTTCGCCTGGAGATGCCGACGTGATAATGGCGGGATCCACACGGGAATCGCTACACCCGATAATAAGAGTTTTAGGGGTTTGTCCGCCACCGGCTGTTAAACGGGGGTAAAGCGGATGCTCGTTAGCAAAATATTTGTCGCGAAATTTTCGAAAACCGATCATTAAGCGAAGAATCTCTTTTTTGCTCATATAACTCTCATACCTCAAAAAACGTCAATAATGAACAATTTTTAACTAAAATCTTTTCACTATTTTCTGCGAATGAATTTTAGGCTTTATTCCGTAGTCCTCACAGGTAGCCGCATAGAGCTCCATATCAAGCCATTGACCCCTCAGAAAAAGTCTTTTTTTGCTGCGGCCTTCGCGCCTTAATCCGATAGATTTTGCAACGGCAATGGATCGCTTGTTTCGGGGTTCAATTCCGGCCTCTACTCTGTGCAGTTTTAAATCCTCAAAAGCAATTTGAACTGCCGCTTTAATTCCTTCTTTGCCATAACCTTTTCCCCAGTGATTGTTAAAAATACGGTAACCCAAATAAGCATTCTGAAAAACCTGCCTCGATATATCCATCAGTGAAACCCCGCCCACTATGGTTCCGTCTTTTAAAAAAATCGCAAAATCAAAAAAGTAGTCTTCGTCTCGCCTTTGCTTCTGGGCATTAAGAATTTTTGCAAAGGCGGCTTTAGTCAGGTTTTTTTCTTCTCTTGGCGCCGTTACATCCCATGTATTTCCGGGTTCCGGTAATATGGCCATATAAGCTTTTTTCCACGAATTATAATCACTTTTTCTGTAAGGCCTAACAACGGTTCGTTTGGTTTTTCTCATGAGTTTCATAGAGAAAATATTATCAATCGCGTGAAATAATAACAAGAATTTTTTAAAACTACTTAGAAGCGAAGATTCCGGCTCTTAACGCCGAGTGGATAACTGTAAAATTTTTCTTTTCATCAATCGTAAAAACTTCCAGCTGATTATTGGAATCATCTACCTTGCCGATGGTCACCAGAACAAATCCGTTTTTAATATCCGGACAGGGCATGGCCGATAGGGCTTCATAAATTTGCAATGCTTGTTTCTGAAATTGTTTGAATTCCGGCCTCGGATTTTTTCCGAAAACAAGTTTCTTGTTACTGCCAACAGCACAACTCGGCAAAAGACCCACAGCAAACGAAACGCTGCTATCTATTTTATCCTGATCCCAGATTTTTTCGACGTCGTCTAAATATTTCTTTTTTGCAGAAAAATTAGAAACCTGTGATGCATATCCGCTTAATAAAGCTGCTTTGCCTTCAGAAATTCTTGTTCTGGCCATGGTGTAGGCAATAACTTTCTGGCAATCTTCTCTGGAGCTCTTATGAGAGCAAATCGTCTTAAATTTAGCTAATTCCTCTTCGCTTAAACAGGTGCTTTGGGAGTCATTACCATGGCACTTAACCCACCACTCCCGAACTGATTCCGCGTTGACGTGAGCCGTAAAAACCGTAAGAACGAGCACGAGCACTATTTTCATGAAATCTCCTGATGTAGACGTTTCGGAGCTTTAAAAAAATTACTTGAAGCGTACGTTTGCGATTATCTCAAAGTTAATAATAGTTGTTAAATCCGTGTTAAGTTTTATCAATTTAAGATGATTTTAAAATTTCACTTTGAACTTCGGCAAAAAAACAGCAGCTCTGTATCTATGAAAAACAAAACATCCGCTCCCTCTAAATCAGTCTCTGTTGATAGCAAAAACGATTTTTTCAGGTTTCATACCTCCCATGAGCACCTCAGCCTTTAGTTTACAGGCCGCCTGCTAAGTTTAACAGCCGCTGCCTTCCATGATAATTTGGTACATCGTTCCGGTTGCGGTATCTGAAATAAATAATGAAGAAAATGTAACTCCACATTGAACTGCTCCGGTTGGAGCAACACCATACTTAACTGATTTTATTGATTTTAAAATTCCAAAAGCGCGTTTTGCAGCTACAGTGCCATCTGCAAATTTTATTTTGTCGGTATCTTGGTGTTCACTTCCTTCTAAATCTTGCTCCAATGCTGTCTTGATGTAGCTCAATGCGCCCTGAGCCGTATCAGTTCCCCAGTTCATTGAGTCTGCTTCCCAAGCCGCGCTTGAGTTGGCTTTCCAACTGCTTTCAAAATCCTTTTCCGATTCCACCATTTGTTCTTTTAAGCCGAATTCAAGAAGCATCGATTTTACGTCGCCCGGGCTAACCTGATGAGTATGTGATCCCTGCGCAATTCCTGCTAAAATTTTTGCAGCAAATGCAATTCTTTGAGCATCAGCAGCATGAGATACATTGGTAAAAAGTAATATGCTGAAAAATGCCAAAATTAAAGTTTTCATAAAAATCCTCTGTTATGTTTTCAGCACTTATAGAATATTTTGTGCCTCTATAACAGTGAATTTTTTAAGTAATACTATTCATAGAATACATTGTAATTATTATAGCGCTCAGGAGCTGCGGATATAAAAACCGCAAACCGAGCCGAATAATATCGGCTGGTTTCAAATAGATTGAATCAGTTATGAATTAAACTTCTCGCCTGGTCCCGAATTTGTTTGAAATAACTTTCCTGCAGAGATCC
>JAYTFA010000244.1:0-1885 GCA_043734765.1 Pseudobdellovibrio sp.
CATCCATACTGTCTTGCTGATTTTTTGAATTTAATTTTGCATTAATAATATCAGCCGGTGTGAGGTCGGATTCTCTCTGGGATTCTTTCCGGATTTGCCTCTCTAAAGGTACACTTGCATCTTCTTTATCTTTTTTGATTTGTCTTTGTTGTTCAAGTTTTGCCAGTTTTTTGCGGGTTTCAAGCATCGACTTTTCAGTCATAATTTTTGTTCTCAGAACATCATCGGTAGTTTCTTTTATATGTTTATTTACAATACTGTCCAAATCCTGCGAGGACATTTCGTTGACCTGCACTTGCTGCGCAGTCTGAGCTTCTTTTTCACTTTTTGTATAAAAAAAGAATCCACCGATGGCCACCACCAGTGAAATAATCAGAATGTTCAGAAATGAACTTATCTTATGCATTGAATAATTATCGGAATAATCACTCACAATTTAAAATTAATCTTTTGCTTTTGTCTTATTTTGAGACGATTGCTGCAACGGCACCGTTATAATGAATTCTGTGCCCACTCCCTTTTCGGATTTAACCTGAATGTCTCCGGCGTGGTTCTGAATGATTCCATAGGAAATGCTAAGGCCCAGCCCGGTTCCCTGCCCCACATCCTTGGTGGTAAAAAAAGGTTCGAAGATCTTATCCATAATTTCAGGACTCATACCGCTGCCCGTGTCTTGAATTGAAATCAGAACCTGATCGACAGCTTGGTTTGCCAATTTTGAAAGGGCCACTGAAATCCAGATTTGTCCGTTACCGCTGATGGCGTGAACGGCATTTGATAATAGATTCATCAGCACCTGATTAATCTGCGAAGCGTAGCATAGCATGGGAGGAATGTTTTCATATTGCCGGTGAATTTTGATCCGGTTTTTAATTTCTCCGTTAAGTAATTCCAAAGTTGTATCAATCGATTCCCGGATATCAATTTCTTTGAGAAGCGACTCTTCGAGCCGGGAAAAATTTCTTAATCCGATAACGATATCGCGGGTTCGCTGTGCGCCGTCCTGGCAGGATTTAATCAGAAGAGGCAGATCTTTTTTTATATAATCAAACTCATTGTCCTGTTTTATTTTTTCACTTTGCCCCGGGTGCTTTTCTATTTCCTCGATAATTTTAAATAGTTTTTCTGAATAATCCTTTAAATGAGACGTGTTACTGTAAATGAACGCAATAGGATTGTTCAGCTCGTGTGCGACACCCGCCACAAGTTGCCCCAAACTGGTCATCTTCGCAGACTGCACCAGTTTGGACTGTGCGATTTTTAAATCATTATTCACCGTTTCTAATTCTTTAATCTTACTTTTCAAATCGTTACGGGCCTGAAAAACTTTGTAGCTCATGTGATTAAAGGTTTCTGTTAACAGTCCGATTTCGGTTTTATTTTTTACCGCCAACTGTACAGGAGAATCTGTTTTTTCGAAAGCTCTTAACCCATCTATTAATTCATTTATGGGTCTGAGCAATAAAGACGTGCTGATAAAAATTGTTACAATTAAAAATAGAATAACCATGCTGATCACACCTAAAAAAGCCACATTTACGTTATTCATCACCATGAGAGATTCTTTTTTGCTCGTTCCTATTGCCAGAGATAAAGCTGATTTTCCCCAACTCACCGGATACATAAGGAAAATATACGGGTTGTTTTTGCTTTTAACTTCGAGAACCGAATCGGAGTCGTGAGGGTTTTCTTTGTTTTCAAGTAGCTTTTTTAATCCATTGCTTTCTAAATTCAAAGTTGATGCGACAATTTGCTGCGTGTCGTTCATCAGAATTAATTCGAGCTTAAGTTTATTTTTTACCTGTGATAAAAAGTTTTCTCTTATCTTTATTTTTTGCTCGATATAGCCTATTACTTTGCCGGCGCTTGAAATGACTTTGGAGAA
>JAYTFA010000245.1:0-5960 GCA_043734765.1 Pseudobdellovibrio sp.
TCCAACAGTCCACAGATATTGCGGACAATATCAAAGTTGCGGTCAAGGTTGTGGAAATTACCAAAAATTTTGAACGTAAACTCGGTGTACGCTGGCCCGACACTTATCAGGCGCAGGTTATCGGCAACTCACAGATCAGCAGTGCGGATGCATTTGACCTGGCTATCAATGCCGCTGAAAAAGCCGGTGAGGCCCGAATTTTAGCTTCACCCAATTTAATCTGCCGCAGCGGTAAGGAAGCGGATTTCTTTGCAGGTGGCGAGTTTCCGATAAAAGTTCTGGGCCTGCGTTCAAAAGAAATACTCTGGAAACGCTACGGAATAGGCCTGAAACTGAAGCCCTTTATAGATCCCATAGGCCAGATGAGCCTGCAGATCGAAACCGAAGTTTCAACGCTCGATCGGAGTATCACCGTTGATGATATACCGGCTCTGCATACTAACAGGGTTTCGAGCTATTTTGATTTAATACGCAGTCATACTATCGCCATTTCGGGACTTATTAAAAGTGAGGTGAGTGAAAATTCCGAAGGCATACCTTTCTTAAAAAATATACCTGTGCTGGGCGCACTTTTCAGCAGTAAAAACTTTCAGGAAAATAAATCCGAGCTTGTTATTTTTGTAACTCCAGAACTGATGAACTGAAGATCCCTGCCATGACAAATGAAATCTCTGCAAAAATCGAAAATATTTTTTTGAAACAAAAAGACAATTTTAAATACAGCTGGCAAGACGAACTGAAATCCGCGGATAAACTTACCAAACTGCGGATTGAAAATGAATTTTCAGGATACGGTCCCATCAACGCCCTGTTGCTAGATACCGAGATCACTGAAATTATGGTGAACCGCTATGATCAGGTGTTTTATGAAAAGGCAGGGCTTCTGTATCAATGCAGTGATCATTTTTATTCCGAGCAAACCTACAATTCTGTACTTGAACGCCTAGCCCAGAATTGCGGAACTTATTTAAATCGTGAAAAACCCTTTGTAGAAGCTCAACTGAAGAATTTAAGAATCACGATCCTATTTTCTGAAATTTCCAGGGGATGCGCGCTGCTCTCCATTCGTATTCAGCCCGAAACCCGATGGACTTTGCCTGAACTGGCCCGGCAGCATTTTTTTAATCCGAAGCAGTTGGCAATTATTGAAAACACTCTCAGTCTAAAAAAAAATTTTCTTGTGGTGGGCGGCACCGGATCCGGCAAAACCAGCTTTTTACAGGCTCTGCTGGAAGAAATTAAAAACTCCGAAAGGATTGTTATTATTGAAGACACTCAGGAGCTGCATTTAGCAAATAATTTTTCTGTTTCATTACTGACGAGGCAGGATCCGAGCCAGACCGTAAAAGACATAAGCATGGATGATCTGCTCAAACGATCCCTGCGATTAAGGCCTGACCGGCTGGTGGTTGGCGAAATTCGCGGCAGCGAGGCCAGATCATTGTTGTTGGCGCTTTCAACCGGACATGACGGCAGTTTCGGCTCTCTGCATGCCAGGACTGCACAAGAGGCGCTGCTCAGGCTGGAAATGCTGATTCAGATGGGCGCTCCGCAGTGGAGCCTCTCCTCAATTCGAAAGCTGATTGCAATGACCATTCACCTGGTCTTCGTGCTTGAAAAAAAAGATGGAAAACGAAAATTAAAAGAAATCTATGAAATCAATTCTCTGGAAGAAACGGGATTCACCTTCACTCACTTGGACGAATGAAGGTCTTTAACTTCTTCTATTGCTTTTTCTGCCTGCGCGCTCAATCTGATGCCGACTTCAACAAGTTGATCACGACTGACCGGGCTTGGAGCATCACTCATCAAACAAGTGGCTTTAGCGGTTTTAGGAAACGCGATAACTTCCCGGATGGCTTCGGTATTTGTTAACAGCATCACTAAACGGTCCATACCCCACGCAATACCGCCATGGGGAGGTGTTCCGTATTTCAATGCATCCAGAAAGAAACCGAATTTTGATTTTGTTTCTTCTTCCGTCATTCCCAAGAGCCGGAAAATGGCCTGCTGAATTTCATTTCGATGAATCCGGATAGATCCGCCGCCGATTTCGTAACCGTTACAAACCAAATCGTAGGCTTTTGCCAGCATCTTCGGGTAGGCTTTTTCATTGTTGGCGATCATGTCGTCAAAAAATTCATCTGTCGGCGAGGTGAACGGATGATGTCTTGAAACCCAGCGCTTATCCACCGGTGAGTACTCAAGTAATGGAAAGTCCACCACCCATAAAAATTCGTATTTTGAAAAATCGATCATTTTTAATTCGCGGCCCAAATGCAGTCGCAAAGCGGACAACGCCGAACAAGCTGGGTCATAATCATCGGCCACAATTAAGGCGCAATCGGCCTGAGTGCATCCGAGTTTGGTAAACATGACCTTAAGCTTCTCAGGTGCAATAAATTTTGAAGCCGGAGAGTTGATCGTGCCGTCGGCCTCTTGTTTCATCCAGACCAAACCTTTAGCTCCGTGTTTTTTTGCAACATCGGTTAATTTATCGAACTGCCCGCGCGAAAACGAAGCTCCCGAAGGAATATTTAATCCACGAACAATTCCACCTCGCGATAAGGTATCATCAAATACCTTAAAGCCGGAACTTTGTGCCACTTCCGATAAATCGCAAATTTCCAGACCGAACCGGGTGTCAGGCTTGTCACAACCGAATCTGTTCATGGCTTCAAAATAAGTCATACGATGTAATTTCGGTACATCAATTCCTTTTATCTCTTTCCAGATAAGTCGAAGCATTTTTTCATTCATATCCAGAATATCCTCAACATCGATAAATGACATTTCCATATCGATCTGAGAAAACTCTGGCTGGCGATCTGCCCGCAAATCTTCGTCGCGGAAACAACGGGCAATCTGAAAATACCGGTCATAACCGGAAACCATCAAAAGCTGTTTTAAAATTTGTGGTGATTGAGGTAAAGCATAAAAATTGCCAGGATTTACACGCGACGGAACCAAGTAGTCACGCGCACCTTCAGGGGTTGATTTAAATAAAACCGGAGTTTCAACTTCCAAAAAACCATTGTCCGATAAAAACTCACGAACCAATCGGGCCACCTTATGCCGCATGATTAAATTATGTTGTAAACGTGGGGATCGTAAATCCAGGTAGCGGTATTTCAGGCGCAGCATTTCATTTACATTTTCATCGTCAAGCTGAAAAGGTATGGTGGCGGCCGTATTTAAAACTTCGCAGCGGATGGCTTCGATTTCAATTGCACCGGTATTCAATTTAGAATTTTTCATTCCGTCGGGGCGTGCGCGAACAATACCTTCGATAGCAACAACAAATTCTGATCTGAAATCTTTTGCCGCAGAAGTTTCATTTTTGTTGGGATCCAGAACAACCTGAACCAAACCTTCGCGATCACGCAGGTCTATGAAAACAAGGCTTCCATGATCTCGACGTGTGTTGACCCAACCCATCAAAACAACTTTGTTTCCGACGTGCTGAGCCGTTAATTTTCCGCAGTAATCTGTTCTTTTAAGTTCTTTTACAAATTTCATAGCGCTTAGAATGACATAAATATTAAAGATGAGTCAAAAGCCATCTTTTGATGGGGTCCATAAGAATTTCAAATACTTTTCGTAGACGAAAAGAAATCAAAAGAATATCATAGCGGATATGCCAAAATTTAAATTTGAACTGCCGGCGCCTCAAGATTCAGCAATAACTTATGGTAAAATTAAGACCCTCTTAACTGGCGAAAATGACTTCAAAAAATTTGATTCAAAAGTCAGCTGTACTTTTGACGAGTCGTCTAAGACATGTAATGTCAAAGGCAGTCAGTTTAATGCAGCTCTACATGTAAAAGCGGATGATTCCAAGACTAAAACAAGTACTATATTCATAGAGGTTGAAGTTCCTTTTGCTTTGAGTTTGTTCAAAGGAAAAATACAGGAAGCCATTGAGAAAAACCTTAAACGAATATTTTAATCTGTTCACTAACTGACTGGTTCTATAATGGCCTTAAAGACGAAAAAAAATAAATCAAAAAAATCCGACGAAATTCAGGTCCGAAAAGTCGATGCTGAACTCATTTCCGATGACCCAAGTGAGGACCTGCCCGACGTAGCAGAATCTGAAGTTGCCTTGGTGCCCCTGCCTCCCGCTGCAACAAAATCCATCAGCGGTTCGCACGATCCCCTGACCCTCTATTTAACTGAAATCAGAAGATATCCGCTTTTGTCGCGCGAACAAGAAGCCGAACTTGCAAAAAAATACTACGACACCAAAGACCCGCAACTGGCCCAAACCTTAGTAAAATCAAATTTAAGATTTGTTGTTAAAATTGCTGCGGAGTATGCCAAATTTTCTTCGAAACTCATCGACGTTATTCAAGAGGGTAATGTCGGCCTTATGCATGCGGTAAAAGAATTCAACCCCTACAAAGGCAACCGGCTTATCACCTATGCGGTGTGGTGGATACGTGGCTATATTCAGGAGTATCTGATGCGCCAGTTTTCAATGGTTCGCATCGGCACAACGGCTAATCAGCGAAAACTTTTTTATCAGCTTCAGCGGCAAAAACAAGAACTTGAAAAAATGTCATCACCGGAAAATGTGGCCTTGCTGTCGCACAAACTCGGCATACCCGAAGATGAAATCACCGAGATGGCTAAACGCCTCAGCTCCCGCGATGTGAGCCTTGATAAGCCGAGCAACGCAGAAGACGACAGCGCTACTCCGCTTTCGACATTATTGAAAAAAGAAGATGGCAGCCTTCCTCTGGATGAACAAATGGCGCTGGATGAACAGCTTTCGCTATTGATGAGTGCCATAGAAGGCCTCAAAAAAAGTTTAAACGAAAAAGAGCGTATCTTGCTTGAAGAACGCGTGCTCAGCGAAGAACCGCTCACCTTGCAGGAAATAGGCGACAAGTACGGCATCACTCGCGAGGCCGTTCGCCAAACTGAAGCCCGCCTTATGAAAAAAATCAAAGAAGCAATGTTAGGCGAGAGAGCCTGATTTTTTATCAGACTCATCAGCGTCGATAGTTCTGAAAATAATGTCAAAGTACGGCAGAAAAAAACCGTAGTTTGTATGCGGAACTTTATGATGGAGCGAATGCCTTTTCGAAAAACTTAAAAGACTTTTCATGGGTTTGTCCGGATAAAAATCCACGTTGGAATGACCCAGCACATTCATGAGTATACTCATCAGCGGCAACGTCATTAAAGAGTACAGCTGAAAATCATAAAAACACATAATCAGCGGCATAACAGCCCCCAGTAAGAGGCCCTCTGACCAATGAAAACTGTAGGCCGAAAAAGGGCTCGGTATATTCGAATAATGATGATCGAAATGATACTTATAAAAAATTTTTAAATGAAATGTGCGATGAATGATATAAAAATAAATTTCGTTCCAGAAAAAAAGCACGACGGACTCGACAATAAAACTGAACCAACTGAAATCAAATTTGATAATTAAAAATCCGCTTTTTAAACCTTGAAACAAAGGAATACTTAAAAGCCCGAACATTAATATTGATACCATGGATCGCTTAATTTCCACGGAAATCTGATTATTTTTGAAAGCTTTTTTCTGATAAAGCGGAAAATATCCGTTTTTAGTAAAAATATAATAGGCCGGAACCGTAAACAAAAAATAGAGAATTAAAAACGACCCTGTGGTGGCAATGAAGAATCCGAAAACACCGAAACTGAGAATAGAATCGATATTAAGCATGCGCTTTGAGTTTTGCCTGTTCCAGCTTTTTTTGCACCAGTACCCAGTGCCCCATTTCGGTAGACAAACCGTGCAGAACCAATCTGAAACCGGCCTGTAAAGTCATTAATGATATCATCGGGTGCTTGTTGTTCACCAACACCAGATGTTGCTGCGAACTCAGTATGGTGGCCGCATAAATCCCGATGGTTTCATCAAGCTGTAGCGAATTTGTGGCTCGCCAGAAATCATTGTCGGTTAGCATAAATTGAAAAAA
>JAYTFA010000246.1:0-2014 GCA_043734765.1 Pseudobdellovibrio sp.
GCCAAGAGTTCTGCATCAATTTTAAATTTTGACCTGATAATCAGAGCATTGGCTTTTGCCAGTTTTTCGTCGGTGTAGTTTTCAACATTGAAGTTTTTATTTTTTTTAAGTGTGACCAGCGCTTCCAGAGCAAAGCGTTCGCAGATCAGAATATTTTTAATTTGATTCATCATATCTGATGAGCCTTCAGCCAAGCAATAGAATGGTTTTTGATTTCTTCAGGACTTATATCATAAGCCAGATCTTTCAATGCCAGCGCCAGGCGGTACATAGTTTCGATTAAATGTTCATCTAGAATGTATCCCATGTGTCCGATACGGATGATTTTTCCTTTGGCCAGATCCTGGCCGCCCATCACGGTAACGGAATAGGTTTTTTCCAGATGCTCTCTGAGCTTTACGCCGTCGATATTTTCCGGAAGTCTGAAAGCGGTGAGTGAATCCGAAGGCGAGAGCGAATAAAGTTTCAGATTCATAAGCGCGCCAAGTGCGCGCGTAAAATCCGCGCGGCGCTTGATCTGCGCGAAATGTTTAGCAAGTCCGATTTCCTGAATGCGGGTTAAAACAAAATCCAAACCTTTAGTTAAAGGCACATTGGACGAAAATAAAGTTTCACCATTTTTATTGGCTTTAAGTTCTTTTCGTAAATCGAAGTAAAATCGGGCACAGGTGCTTTTTTCGGCCACTTTCCAGGCTTTTTCGGAAAGCGCCACAAAACTTAATCCTGTAGGCAACATAACGGCTTTTTGGCTTCCGGCAACGAGTCCGTCAATAGCCCAATCATCCATTTTAATTTCGTAAGCGCCAACGGCGGTAATGCCATCAACTAAAAATAAAGTTTCGGTTTTTGCGATCATGGCTCCCAAGGCTTTAATATCATGAGCTGTGGCGGTGCTGGTTTCACAGGCCTGGGTTAACACTAATTTAATATTTTTATTTTGGGCCAAGATATCTGCAACTTCAGAAACAGAAACCGCGTGGCCCCATTCGACTTTCAATCGATGCGTTTTGGCGCCGAAGGCTTCAGCCATATCGGCCCAGCGCTCGCCGAATTTTCCCGACACAATAGTTAAAACTTCATCGCCATCCGATAAAAGATTTACAAGAAGCGACTCCATGCCACCGCTTCCGGTGGACGTATGCAGAAAAACCGGATTCTCCGTTTGAAATAAAAATTTTAAGTTGAGTAAAACCCGTTTTAAGATTTCATCAAATTCAGGAGTGCGATGGTGAATCATCGGCTGTGCTAAGATCTTCTGCACCTCGGGGTGCAGTTGAACGGGACCTGGAGCTAGAAGAATAGCATTTGACATTAGTGTTTCCTTGCGGATTTATTAAAGCAGATGAAGAATAAATTTTCGCTTCTTTTTTTGATAATAACAGCCTCAGTCATTGTATTTATTAATTCGGGCTGTGCTTACAAACTCAGCGCCGAATCAGATTCATTACCGGGAAACGTAAAAATTATACAAATTCCGCTATTTAAAAATGATTCGTCCGAAGTGGGCGCCGAAACTATTTTTACCAACTCTCTTAAGGCCGAAGCGCTCAGATCAAAATTTGTACAGCTTAAAAATGATGAAGACAATGTTCAGGCCGTTTTACAAGGTCGTATTATAGGTGTGGATGTGATCGCGGATGAATCGGTTATTGAAGCCAAAAACACGAAATATCTACCTACTGAAACCGTGATCGCGACTCAATATAAAGTCAGTGCGAATGTTGAACTTAAATTGATCAGAAAAGGCAGTTCCGCAATTCTCTGGAGCGGCATATTTAAGCAGCAATCCAATTACTCGGCTCCGCAGATTACGCTGCCAGTTATTAATACGTCTAACGCTCTTTACAACCACTCCGCTAAAAGGCAGACTTTGGACGCATTATCAAAAGAGATGATGCAGGCCGCTTTTGATCGAATGCTCGAGGATTTTTAATATAATTTAGTTTAGGTAAATAATGCCGATAGTGAATGACCAGAAACTTTATAAAGATCTCGAAGCCAAAAGCTTAAAGCC
>JAYTFA010000247.1:0-3711 GCA_043734765.1 Pseudobdellovibrio sp.
GCAGGATCAGCTAAGGCTACGGCCTGGAAGGAAAGAATTAAACCATGAATCGTACCGAGGAGTCCAAGCAGCGTGGCCACATTGGCTAACATCGATAAATAGTGTAAGCGTTTCGTGTAGAGCGGAACAACTTCAGACATCGCAATATCCTGAGCCTGATAGATAGTTTCATCATCGCGATCCGATTTTTCCAGAATTACCTTGAAGGCCTGCGCCAGAGGCTTGTCTTCCAGCTGAGCACACATGACAACAGCTTCCTCATGTTTTCGGCTCAAAACTAAACTTTGAATTTTACTTGTAAAGTCTTCAACATTCAGACCGTACTTAAAATAGAGCGTGCGGGCTCTCTCAATAACAAGAGCTACACCTGCGCCTCCGGTCAGCATAATGATCCAACCCACTAAACCCGACTGTTGTATGAAATTAAAAAAACCTGTCATCCTATCCTCCTTGATATTAATACCGAGCACATCATTGGCCGGCGTTTTGTTATTTAATTGTTAAGCTGCTGCAGTAATCCATTTTTTAATTTGAGTGGCACCCATTTCCTGCACTTCGTTGAATTTGACGGCGTAATAGAGGCCCGATTTGGAATTCAATCTTTGTTTTGAATAATTTTTTCGTATAATTACGCACTCAACATTAAAAGGAAATTCATTTTGTCCGGATGCCTTTACGTGCAGTTTAACCTGATCTCCAACCTGCACGAGTGGCGAGTTGAGCAGACACAAAGCACCACTCTGAGAAATCGAAACAATTTCACCGTCAAAAAAACGAATCGTGTTATGGCCTATCAGAGGTATTTTAACTTCTATTCGCTCACCTTTCCGTTTTATGAAGGAAGACAAATACTCAGATTCTTTTTGCAACAGCAGTTCAAAGCGATCTTTACTGAATTCTTCCAACTGATAAAGCGGAGTCCAGCCTTCAAGGTGGTCGGCCCAAACATAATTAAAATCCATTAGTTGATTGGATTGAATCATTTGGATCACAGTTTTGTAGTCGTAAGGCCCATACTTTTGTTCACCTATTAGTACATACCAATTTTTATTTTCGGGCTTCATCCGCATTTCTCCTTAATTTACACTTGCTGGGTCAAAGTTAATAATGACATTGGCCCCGGCGCTCGGAATATAAGTGCCATGAACTGAAACTGAATTCGTAACTGAATCATAGGTCCACCCGTTAACAGAGCCTTCAGGTATTAGTATTCCTTCTACAATAACGCGAATCGAAGATAGTATCGGCGTACGTGTAAGAAAGAACTGCGCTCGGATCTGATTGCCAATTTGCGTACTGATGTTATTCAGAATCGTATCAAAGGTATTGCAAAGTGAATTTTTTGAACCACCTGTAGCATCAGCCAACTGCATATATCTGAGACCGATTTTTCGACCGGCACCCAGTGAGATGCGGCAGGCATCATCTAACACCGATATTGTCGACACGTTGAAATCCGTTGTGCCCAGGCCGGAGGTAAAGCCTTCCAGAAAGGTTTTATAGCTGGCCACCGAATGCAGGGTGGGCTGCGTATACGACTCATTCAGATTAATATCATTATGTGAAAAGTCTTCTTCGTCAGAAATAATAATCACAGATAAAAAAGCTGTTGCTCGGTGAAAGCCCACATTTAAGGAGCTTGTCAGAGCCGCTTTAAAACTCGAAAAGGCTCTTTCATCGCCGCTGCCGGTTGTGCCAACATTAACGTTTTGTGCAAACACAGTTTCTAAATTTGGGGTCGAATTATCTATGACAAAGATCGGAGGATTGCTGCCGGACCTAAATTTCGTTTGATTGATATTACAAAGTGAGCAGCCCGATGTAACAAATTGATCGCCGTAATAGGCATCGGTTGTTGTCACTGCGATTTTATAATCATAACCTTTGGCCTTAAAATAATTAATAAATGATGGAAAATTTGTAGCTAAACTCATCTGCGATGAACTCATGGAGCCCGAATTATCCACTACAAAGAGAACGTCAATTTTGCGAGGCACATAAGTAATTGCTTGCTGAAACTGTGAAGAGCTGGAAAGCACCGAGAAATTACTGCCGCCTTTGTCGCAGCCGGCAAGCAGTAGTATAGTACTCATCATTCCGATGGGCGCTAACTGATTCAGATTCATGGTATCCTCCTGATACCTCACGTTTGCATCTGTTTTCATATTTACTTATCGTCTATGAATCTGCTGATCGTGAGTCATTTACAGTCTATTCGTTAGTTTTCTTATTGCGACTTGGAAAGTAACCCATTGATTTAATTTCGTTTTTATCAAAGTTGATTCATTTTGATACAATTTATCTTATTGAATTCATTCGCATTCTTAAAAAATAGTAAAAAATAAAAAAATATCTTTGCAAAAAAGATCGACAAATTTTGCAAATTTAGATTGGTAATGTTCTGGATAATGTAAATGATCTTAGCAATAATCCTAGGGGCTCTGTTTAACGCGCACCCAGAGCTTTTCTTTTTCTGTTGAACTCAGGTTTACAAAGTCCTCTAAGGAACCCGCAATCGCGACCATTTTTTCAAATCTTCCTATGAAACGCCGATTGGCTTCTCTCAGGTCGGATTCGGGATCGGAATTTAAATGACGGGCTAATTGGGCCGCTGAAAAAAGAACATCACCGATTTCGTGCTTAATACTCGCTTGATCTTTTTGTTGCATCGCCTGTTCGAGCTCTGCAATTTCAGATTTAAGTTGGGTTAAAACCTGGGCGGACTCCGACCAATCGAATTTATATTTCTCTGTTTTTTCACCTATTTTGGAGGACCGCTGTAATGCAGGAAGGCCGGGAGGCACGTCAAACAACTTGTTTTTAGAAATTTTATTTTTCTTTTCCTGTTTTTTTATTTCATCCCAGTTTTTTATAATCTCTTCCGAGCTTTCAACTTTGGTATCGGAAAAGACATGGGGATGGCGCCTGACGATCTTGCTATTGATGGACTCAATCACATCCTGAATATTAAAGGCATTTCTTTCCTCTGCCATTGCCGCATGCAGAACAACTTGGAATAAAACGTCTCCGAGCTCTTCACAGATATGAGCTTCATTTCCGCTCTCGATGGCTTCAACCAGTTCATGGGTTTCTTCAATTGCATAGGGAGCTAAAGAGTTGTGGGTTTGCTCTTTATCCCAGAGGCAGCCCTCGGGGCCCCGCAAATCTCTGATTATCTGCTTTAACGATTCAAAACTGTTGAGTGTTTTTGGTGCTTGAGGCATAGTCGCATTGTTGCATGAAAGTTATTATAGTCAATCCCTCAGAAAAACCACCCATAGCGTCTAAAGACTTACAAATCTTAACACAAAAGATTTGTGATTATTTTCTGACTAAAAAATTGAAAAATAAGTCTTTTTTGAAGCGGGCAAAAGAGCTCACTCTGGTTTTTTTGAACGCTTCTGAAATGAAAAAAATAAATAGGCAATTCAGAAATAAAAACAAACCCACCGATATTCTGAGCTTTTCAAGCCCGGACCTACAGTCCTTAGGCGAATTATTGCTTTGTGTTGATGTTCTGAAAAAACAGGCTAAAAACCAGAAACACTCTCTGAAGTCTGAAATCAGCTACATGTTGATTCACGGAATTCTGCATCTTTTGGGGTATGATCATGAAGTTTCCCCGCAAGAGGAGAAAACAATGTTCAATTTGCAGGATAATTGTTTTAAGGAATTAGGTTTCTAAAATGAGTATCAGTAAAATCAGCGATG
>JAYTFA010000248.1:0-6990 GCA_043734765.1 Pseudobdellovibrio sp.
GAAGAAGTCTGGAAATGGAAAAATGAGTACGGAGATCGTATTTATAAACAAATGCGAAGACTCGGCGATTCATGCGACTGGGAACGGGCCACTTTTACACTTGATGAAGGTGTTTCTAAGGCTGTAACTAAAGTGTTTGTTAATCTCTATAAAAAAGAAGCTATTTACAGAGGACAGCGGCTGGTGAACTGGAGTGGTCCTCTCGAAACCGCCATTTCCGATCTGGAAGTTGATCACATTCAGGTTAAAGGAACTCTTTATCATATTAATTATCCGATCGATGGCACTGATGAATTTTTAGTTGTGGCAACCACGCGGCCTGAGACCATGTTGGGTGACACTGCAGTTGCCGTTAATCCTGAAGATGAACGTTACAAAAATTTAATTGGTAAAATCGTAACGGTTCCTCTGATTAACCGTAAAATCAAAATTATTGCAGATGCTTATGTTGATAAAGAATTCGGATCCGGAGTAGTAAAAATAACTCCTGCACATGATTTTAACGATTATAAAATCGGTAAAACCCATAAACTGGAGTTTATTAATTTATTAACTAAAAAATGTGAGATGAATGAAAATGCGGGGCCTTATAAGGGTCTGAAGGTAATTGAAGCCCGCAAAAAAGTTGTTGAAGATTTAAAGGCCCTGAAACTATTGGTTAATGAAGAAGTTCATATGCACTCTGTAGGGCATTGCTCACGTTCCGGCGCAGTTGCCGAACCATTTTTATCTGAACAGTGGTTTATGAAAATGGAAAACCTGGCGGTTCCGGCAAAACGGGTTGTGGAATCGGGTACGCTTCGTTTCGAACCTGAATCATGGACAAAAGTTTATCTTCATTGGATGAATATTATTGAAGACTGGTGTATTTCGCGCCAGCTTTGGTGGGGACATCGAATTCCGGCCTGGCATTGTTCAGACTGCGAAAAATTCACAGTTAGCGAATCTGTTCCCGCGCATTGTGACTATTGTGAAAGTAAAAATATAAAACAGGAAGAAGATGTTCTTGATACCTGGTTCAGTGCGGCCCTCTGGCCATTTGCAACCATGGGCTGGCCCTCTGAAGATCAAAAAGCAATCGAAACGCAAAAAACATTTTATCCCACAAATTATCTGGTAACCGGACATGACATAATCTTTTTCTGGGTTTCACGGATGATAATGCTGGGTCTTGAATTCAAAAAAGACGTGCCGTTCAGAACAGTTTACATCCATGGATTAGTGCGAGATGCCCAAGGTCGCAAAATGTCTAAATCCCTGGGTAACTCCGTTGATCCGATTGAAATGATTGATAAGCACGGGGCCGACGCCCTGCGATTCAGTTTTCTGGCCCATTTATTTTCAGGTAAAGATTTTAAATTCAGTGAGCAACGGGTTGAAGGCTACCGTAATTTTATGAACAAAGTATGGAACGCGTCCCGTTTTGTACTTACCAACCTTCAGGATTTTAAAGCTCCTGCAGAGCAAACCAAAGCGATGCCTTCTAAAGCTCACCTATCGGTTTTTGATCAATGGATTATCACGAAATTAGCCGAAGTTGAAAAAACGGTGCAGGAGGCGCTTGAAGCCGAAAGATTTTCAGACGCAGCAACGGCACTTTATCAATTTATCTGGAATCAATTCTGTGACTGGTATATTGAATTTACAAAACCCATAATGACTTCGGCATCACCTCAGGAAAAGTACGCAACTCAGCTTGTGATGGCACAGGTTTTAAACAGAACCATTCGCCTGCTTCACCCCTTCTGCCCTTTTTTAACGGAAGAAATTTACTCAAATTTACCGATTAAATCTGAAGCCTGCATCACAGACTCTTATCCTACGGTTGAAATCGATAAAGAATTTTTATCCCTTGCCAGCAAAAATGCGGAAATGCAGATTGATCTCACCAAAGAAGTTATTACGGCGATCCGTAATATCCGCGGAGAAAATCGTATTAGCCCCGCTGTTAAATTAAATGTACGTTTTGGGGTAACCGAAGCCGAAGTTCAAAAAATCTTAAGTTATAACCGCTCGGCCATCATGACTCTAGCACGGCTTGAAACCATGGAAGTGGGAAATGACGGCGATTTAACGAAGTGTGCTGTTACCCCTATCGCGATCGGTGATGCCCGTGTAAATGTAATTATACCGCTAGAGGGCTTAGTGGATTTTAATGAAGAAATAAAACGAATTCAGAAATCCCTTGAAAAACTTGAAAAAGACGTCAATTTATTAACCAATAAATTATCCAATGAAAAATTTGTTCAAAATGCAGATCCTGAAATCATAGCACTTGATCGAGTTTTATTGCAGCAGTCTAAGGAACAAGTGGTTTCTTTAAAGGATTCGCTGGCTCGTTTTAAGTAACTCTACGGGCAAGTGCAGCTGGAATTTTCCTGATCCAGATTGAAGCAATTAAATGAGCGGTCCCCTTTATTAATGCTTACACTCTGCAACTGCCCGTTTCTGACTGAAAAAATAAGCTCTTCACCGTCTGAATAATAGGCCCGCGCTCCTTTTTCTTCGGCGAGCACTTTGTAACCTTCAGTTAGAGAAGAAATGTAGGCCTCATTGGGATTATTCACTTCATCCTCAGTGAGATTCATTATTTCCGGCATTCCATAGGAGTTGATCTGATACATCGAAAGACGTCTTGATGGAGTAGCTCCATCGGGATAATCATAATCGACCCGCACTCTTTTTCTGACTGAAGCCTGATCCAGAATTTCTGTTTGAGACCAATCATCCATTTGCACAACCACATCACCTAAAGAAGCCCGCAGGTTAGCCGTCAGGTTTTCGAGTGAGGGCTCAGCTTTTTCATTTATCGTCTGAGGGCCGGTCAATCCCAGGCACTTAGTCATTGTTTTTAAGTGAGAAGCAAATTGCTTTAAAACAAGTTCGCTGGTCTGCCTAGTTTCAGCAGTCGGGACCGATCCAACTGCAGACTTTACATCTGATGATACGACTGAGGAGGAACCCGCAGGCGGCTGAATAATTTTTTTTACTTTCGCCGCTTCAGACACATTTGTGCCGTTCTTACTATTATTCTCTGTTTTGTCTTGTGAAAATAAAAAAACCATCACAAATAGGGTGGCTGCAATGGCGATCAGGTATTTGCTGTTCATTTAATTACTTAACTAAACCGATCTCTCTTAATCTCTGCATTAAAAACTCATTAGCTGTG
Source organism: Pseudobdellovibrio sp. (assembly GCA_043734765.1). Taxonomy (GTDB): domain Bacteria; phylum Bdellovibrionota; class Bdellovibrionia; order Bdellovibrionales; family Bdellovibrionaceae; genus Pseudobdellovibrio. The sequence goes on from JAYTFA010000248.1 coordinate 3,170, forward strand.
ATATCGGGGAATTGAGCTCCGTCTCCGCGGCATGAAGGCAGGCAGCTCAACAGCGACTCCGGGTGCGGGTGCATAAAGAACGGCATAGAGTAACGAGAACCATTTGTGCCATCCTGTGGATTAATAACTCTATGAGTAGTAGATGGGATCAGGTTATTGGTAATACGTGCTAACATATCTCCGGCATCCACGATTAAAGCGCCGTAGTCTGTTTCAATATCCAACCAAGAGCCATCGCGATCTTTTAATTGCAATCCCGATGTTGTGGCTGCAGGTAAAATGGTTATAAAGTTGATATCTTCATGGGCCGCTGCACGAATACAGCGAGTGTCGACACCTTCAGGAATCGGAGGATAATGAAGTAAACGCAAAATTGAATTTCCTTCAACTACCATTCTGGAGAAGAAATCTTTATCAACCTGTAACGGATAAGTGAGGGCTTCCATCATTTGTATTCCGGCAAGCTCAAGTTGAGCATAAAGTTTTTCAAAAATCGGGCGGAATTCAGGAAGAGCTTCATCCGGCCAGATATTTTTCGGGTAATATTTTGCAAACGCATGTCCATCCGGAACCTCACGGCCCACATGCCAGAATTCTTTCAAATCCATAACAGGCGATCCCTTTGCATGTTCCTTGCCGAAAGAAGTGTAGCCACGTTGTCCGCCACCCAGTTCAGAAATGTAAGATCTTTTTTGTACATCGGATAATTTATAAAATTTTTCAAGAACTTCATAAGCCTGAGTTAACAGTTCTTTGGAAACATCATGATCTTTTAAAATAATAAAGCCGTAGTCTTTAACTCCATGAAACAATTGTTCTATGAATTTAACTTTATCATCCTGTGTACCTTTTAAATACGAACCTAAACTTAGAGTCGGAACTTTTCGTAATGTTGTAGATTCCTGAGTTGAAGTTTGCATTGCGCCTCCCGCTTTGAACTGTAAATGACTTTGTTTTCTTTTATCGAAATTAGAATAAAATATCAAAGACAATTACATGATTTTTAGAGGTGAATTCAAAGTGGATATCGCCATCATACAACCTAAAAGCGTGTTTATTTCGATATAGAGACTCTTTTGACTCAAAACCTTTATAAATAACGGGTCTCGGGTCCTGTTGAAGCACCTCGGTAATCACTTCTTGCAGCTCGGATTTACCGGCTTTCATTGACCATTTTTGCAAAATTTCCATAGCTGAAGGTGAAAACTCAACCTGAATTTCCACTTTTTTCAGATCACCGGCCCACCCGCCCCGCGCGCTCGGCAGGCTTTCGATATGAGGTAAGTAGGGTTTTACATCCAAAATCGGAGTTCCATCCACTAAATCAGCCCCCGCCAAGATCAAAGTGTCATTTTTAATTTCAAGTAGTTCAACCAGCGAAAGGCCAATCGCATTCGGTCGATGGGGAGATCTGCTGGCAAAAACCCCGATCGACTCACCTTCCAAACGCGGCGGATGAACCTTTGCATGAAATCTCTTTGAGGTATTTAAATGAAATATGAACTGCAGCCAGATGTGGGAATATCCCTCCAGGCCCTGCAGGGAATACTCGGGCTGAAACTCCGATTTAATTTGCAGCTCAGAATAGGCTTTTTTTACTAAGCCCGACTGCCGAGGCACGCCGAATTTATCAGGATAACATGATTTCAGAAATCCAATCGGGGTAAGTGTGTAGTTCACTTCACTCATATCGCGATTTTCTTAAGCCAATTATTCAAACGAAGCACATCATCTTTTTGCATATTTAAGGGTTTGAAATAATACATTTCATTTTCTTTTCGGGCGAACTGTATTTCTACAACAACATCTTTCGAAAAATTAATCTGTACGATCTGGCTTTCAATATTTGATGGAACCGCAGCGAAACTTTTAACCGCAAGCTCAAGGCTGGATAAGGTTTTTAGTTCGCCCCAAGGCTTATCGCTGCCGAAACTGAATAAAATTTTTCGATAGGACTTTAGATTTACCATATGTTTTTCGGTAATCGGTTGTTTTAATGGCGTTACGTTCTGTGGCGCAATCTCCGCGGCCTTAACCTTCCAGACCAATTGATCAACAATGAAAAAGAAAAGTCCGGCATTCAATAAAAAAGAAGGCCAAGCCAGGGGACCCTGCCACGCTTTATTATTTACGTTGATAATTTGGATCAGCAGATGTGCACCGATTAAAAAAAGAACATAGCGCCATGCTTTAGTTGAACCACCTAGTAATTTAAAACCGATGACAACGCTGCAAACAGCCAGAATATAGCTGATAGGATTGCCACTCTTTAAATAAACCCCGATATTAACCTGAGTCCATGGAATTTGATTTTGAACCTTTAAAACCCAAAGATGCAGGGCCATATTAATAAAAGGCGCCAGCAAGAGTGCGAATCCGAAAAACCTGATTACATTTTCGCGTTCAAGAAATCGAACGACTTTCATATCAGACTGCTTTTTTATCTTCGTTTTCGTCTTTGAAATTCATTTGCACAATAACGTCGTCGGCTCCTGTGTTTTCAACAACAACAGGCGCTGCTTCCGATTTTGCGACAAAGGTTTCGTTAACAACGAATTTTCCATGACGGCGTGATTCAATAGCATGTGTGGAAGCAATAACAAGACAGATGGCAAGAGGATCAAATACGCTGACTAAAATTAAAATCAGGTATTTCACCACGGAATCGATATCCATATTAAATGAACGGGCAATGTAAATAAGCGGCCCTACTTTTTTCTTTACATCAAGAATGGATAAGTTGGCCGCGGCAATTGTTTTTTCGCCGTCCTCGAATTTTTTATTCAGATCTTTAATTGCCGGTTCAACTTCGGCACGGGCTTTTATTTTGCGGCTGATTCTGGTTACAGGTATTTCATCAATGGATCTGTTCAGGCGCGCAATCTCATTGGAAATTAATTTTTGCTGGCCTCTGATAGTTTCCAATTTAATATTTTCGGCTTCTAAAACAGTTGAGGCCGACTGATAGGCCTGCGAAAGAAACCCGAAAATACCCAAGCTTGTGATAATACTCAGCACGACGGTGGCGAACACCAAATACGCTCTGTAGACTTTATTTAAATTTTTCCACGTTTGCTGTAAGTAAGCGGCTAAAGTAAATTTTGCAAACTCAAGCGAGCCGGCCATCACGCAAACAGCAAGTACGGCTCCCGAAAACAAAGCACCAAGTCCAACAATTGAAAAATAAGCTCCGAGAGAAGCTACGCAGGTGGCTGATATAATTAATCCAATTGTTATCCAGAGTGAAATCATATGTTTAATTATCGTCATAATTTGAGAAAATATGAATGAGACATTGATCGAGCAAAGGTCTGTATTTACATACACAGACCTTTGTCTTTTATAACTACCTGTTTAGTCTAGCGAGTTTATTCGGGATGCTGAGGTCCGGATAATAAGTCGGACTAAATTTAACATTAGGATTTCTCTTCAGTTCGCCTAAGGCTTCTTGAATAGCACGGTCCAACTGCGGATCTTTTTTATCGCGGTAATCCTCAGGGGTAATTTCCACCTCGATATCGGGATCTACTCCGTGATTTTCAACATTCCACTCATTGTCTTTGAACCAGAAACTGTATTCGGGCTGGGTTACATGAGTGCCATCGCGCAGGGAGTACTGGCCATTGATACCGATGACGCCGCCCCATGTTCGCTTTCCGATTAATTTCCCAAGTTTCATTAATTTAAATGAATGTGGGAAAATATCTCCATCGCTGCCCGAGTATTCATTTGCCAATGCAACCAATACCCCCGGAGCGTAAAAAGGATATTTTTCAACACCCTGATATCTGGTTTCATCAAAGCCAATAACTTTTTGCGCC
>JAYTFA010000249.1:0-5009 GCA_043734765.1 Pseudobdellovibrio sp.
AATTTAAATGACTTTATGAATCGTTATATTGGGGATTATGTAGTTTGCTTAATGGAATACGGTGAGTTGCCTAGTTTAGGTGTTTCGGATGCAACACAAAAAAACCATTCGGGCGGCACGGGTAAACAATGTGATCAACAATTTGCCGGATTTACGTTTGAAGGTGGTCGCTCCCCAACAGGTGGTGGCGGAAGCATAGGTGGGTCCGGTACAACCACGGGCGGTAAGTCTAATTCACCGGGCGGTAAAAATTCTTCACCAAATGCCGGCAATTCTAGCAAAGGTAGCTCGGCTGCCTCAAAGTCAAAATCAGACTCTGATTCAGGTTCAGACAAGAATAACTTCGGTAGTTCTGGCCGTTCGAACAAAGGTTCATCTCCCTACTCCAAGGGAGAAATTAAAAGGTCAGGCGGATTCGGCACATCAGACAGCGGATCGGATATAGCTGGCCAAAAAACCAGAGTGATTGAAGATGAGGATGAATTGAAACGCAAACGTAAATACGGCTTTGGTGCCATTTCTAGAACCCAGGGTTCGGGCAATGGAGAGAGATACAGAGCCATCACGGGAACCATGGAGGCCGAGATAGAGAAGAGGGCACCTAAAAAACTGAGAGCACCTACCGCCAGTATAAAGCCTCTGCTCGATGACAGAAGTCAGTTCGGTCCTTATAGAAAATCATTCACGCCACCAGTGGTTAAAAAAATAGAGCAAAAAGAAGACAATAATTCAGGTTTTAGCTTTGGATATATCATTCGCTGGCTGATCATCGGTGGAATGATCTTGGCAATTATAGTTTTCTTCGGTGGTCAAATTATGAACTACTCAAATTCCAAAGAATAAGACCAGATTTCAGCAACGCCTTGCGCGATCTAAATTTTCTACAATATGAAAATTCGTAATTGAATCTTTATAACAAATAAAACTATAACAAGCTTCTTTAAAAAGGGATGGGGCCTTGATCGAGATTATCAATTACAACACAGTTCGAAGTTTTTTATTGGAAGAGGCGCAAAACCTTTTACCCTTGGTTTACCGCGTAACCGAGGAAGCCGCTAAAAAAACAAAATATTTAATGTCGTGCATAGAAGCGCTGCCCGATAAAAAGTCACCCCGTGCTTTAGAGATTCAAGATCAAATAAATGAACTCATCGACAGATGGCAAAACAAAATAGAACGTTTGGGAGCCAAGCCAAAAGGTCTCTGGTTGGCCGATTTCGATAATGGCAATGGGTACTACTGCTGGAAGTTCCCCGAAGTTAAAATTTTGTATAAACATGGCTACCAAGACGGCTTTACTGGGCGTATTCTGATCTCATCTAATGAGGAATCACATGAGAATTGCCCTTGCCCAAATTAATTCTACCTTAGGCGACTTTACCGGTAACAAAAATAAAATATTAAATTTTATTAATCGCGCAAAAGAAAAAAAAGCTGAGCTTGTGATTTTTCCGGAGGCCAGCCTTTTCGGTTATCATCCTTTTGATCTTCTCGAGCGAGATCTTATTGTTGAAAAACAAACCAAAGTTTTAAAAGAACTATTAAATAAAATCCCTGCAGATATTTCTGTGCTTATAGGCGGCTTTGAAAAAAACAAAAGCAAAAAAGGCCGCCCTTACTTTAATGTGGCGTTCTTGTGTAAAAAAAATAAAATTATTAAAACTTTCAGAAAAGAGCTTCTGCCCACGGGAGACGTATTTGACGAGGCCCGTTTTATTGAAAAAGGTAACCTTAAAAACAATTATTTTAAAATAAACGGAAAGAATTTCTTTCTTACTATATGTGAAGATATTTGGGCGTGGGAAGATCCAAAAGGAAAATCCCTCTACATTGAGAACCCATTAAAAAATGTAAAAAAACAAAAGACAGACCTGGTTATTAATATAAGTGCGTCTCCGTTTTTTGAAGGAAAATTAAAACAACGTCAGTACGTCGTAAAAAAAACCGCAAAACATTTCAATGCTCCTCTGGTTTATGTAAATATGATCGGGGCACAAGACGAGATTATTTATGACGGCCAAAGTTTTCTGGTCGATAAAACGGGCAAAACAAAATTTACCTGCCTGGATTTTGAGGAAGATTTAAATGTATTCGAATTGGAAACTTTAAAAGATTGGAATGCTAAAAGTACAAAGTCGCACTCCGCGCCGGAAGAACAGCTGAGAAAAGCGCTGGTTCTAGGGTTAAAAGATTTTTCTGCAAAAACAGGTTTAACTAAAGTTCACCTGGGATTATCCGGGGGAATTGATTCGGCCGTAGTGGCCTGTGTTGCCGTTGATGCTTTAGGGGCTAATAACGTAAGCCTTTTTGCTTTGCCTACAGAATTTAATAAGCCTGAAAGTTTTGATTTGGCCCAGAAGTTGGCAAAAAATTTAAAAATTGAGCTGCAAACAATTTCTATTCAGCCTGTTTATGATAAATTAAAATCTATACTGGATCAGGAGTTTAAAATTCAGGAATTCGGTTTAGTGCACGAAAATCTGCAATCCAGAATCCGTGGTCTGATGTTAATGGCCTATGCTAACAAAACGGGTAGTCTGCTGCTGACAACAGGTAATAAATCAGAGTACGCCACAGGTTACGCAACTTTGTACGGTGATATGTGCGGCGGGCTTGCCGTCATCGGCGACCTGACAAAAAAGCAGGTCTATGCATTGGCAAATCATTTTAATAAAGAGTACGAACTGATTCCCAAGCTTATCATCAGCAGACCCCCGTCGGCAGAGTTGCGACCGAATCAAAAAGATCAGGACAGTTTGCCGGAATATAATTTGTTAGATCGTGCCGTCGTCAATATAGTGGAACAAAGAAAAAGAGCCGCATCAAAAACAGACACATGGTTGGTTAATATTCTCATGAAAACCGAGTTTAAACGTTGGCAAGCAGCTCCGGTTTTAAAAGTATCAGAACACTCTTTTGGTCGTGGACGAAGATACCCGGTTGCTCATAAAGCAATAGAATAATTTAGCAAATTTTAAAACAAAAAATCCATTTGTTTAGGTTGTCGAACTATTTGAGGAAAGCGGACTTCGGGTCTTCCAGTCAAAGCAATAAGATTTTCAATCTGAGGTGGCTTTCCGCCAACCGAAATTCTTTTAACTAATTCGAGGAAAAGTTGACCGCAGTAAGTTGCATCTTCTTCCGCTCTGTGAAAGCCGGTAGAAGGAATTTTCAAATGCTGTACCAGTGTTCCCAATTTATAGTTAGCTAAACCGGGAAATACTTTTCGACTGATCGGCAATGAATCTAAAACAATTCCGCGCGGAGCCGGCATTTCATGTTTTTTTATATCGGAAATTAAAAACTGAGCATCAAAAGGCGCATTATGAGCCACCATGGGTAGCTCTTCACAGAAATCAGCAAACGACGTTAGCAGGCTTCCGATCTTAGGCTTGCCAATGACCATAATATCGGTGATTCCGTTAACAGCAGTCGCGCCAGGAGGTATAGATCGTAAAGGATCAACCAATGTTGAAAAGACATCTTCAACCACACCATTGTTGAAGCGCACAGCTCCAATTTCAACGATTTGGTCAACACCTGGTACAGTTCCTGTAGTTTCTAAGTCAAATGCTATGAATCTCATACTAAATTTGATACAAATAATCTGTGTCTGTTACAACAAAAACACTCCAAATTCAGAATATTTTTTCTCCTCTGCATTTTAACGAAGGTGAAATTTTAATAGATACACTAAATGCAAACAAAGTGAGCATCTCACAATCTTGTGGCGGCAACGGGTCCTGCACAACCTGTCGAGTACTTATTCTCAACGGACTCGAAAATTGCAGCGAGCGAACGGAAATTGAATCAGAAAGAGCAAAAGAAAGAAATTTTGCTCCCAATGAAAGACTCGCCTGCCAGACAATAGTTTATGGAAACCTTGAAATTGAAATCCTAAATTCTGACTATTCAGAAATATAGAAATTGTTTGTATAAATCCACGTTAGCCATTTAATTGCGTCCGGCAGCGGAAATGTAGGACTTATGCGAACCTGGATTCTATAGACACCCGGGCCTTGAATTGGAAAGACCCCTTCAAAAGTATTTAATGTATCCACTCGTTTTCCGTTTTTAAAAAGCACGACCTCATAAAATGAAGTCGGCTCAACCGGAAGTTTAAAATAGAAATGTATATTTTTAGACGCGACTATCGTCGAACCCATCGAATACTTTTTTTGATTGGTTTCATCCAGCAAATAGGATTCAAATCCCTTCGGATCACCGAGAGCATCAAAGCAAATATAAAATTGTCCTTTTTTCAGCGCTGATAAAATCTTTAACTTATCTTTCGAGATGTTGCCGGTTAGCTCGGAGGTTAAAAGCAAATGATTGGAAGAAATACTCAGCATACTTTCGTAACTGGGAAATTTAACAAGCCAATCGGCGAGAGGAATGGCTCTGGCCGAAGCCTCTGCTCCCTGAAATGCAACAAATTTTCTTTTTTGAGAAACTTGATCAAACAACATGAGCTCTTCGGTAGGCTCCTGAAATAATCTCATCAAAGCCAGCTTGGCATTAAAGGGGTAAAGTAAAATGCTCCAGATAGTTGAAAGTTTAGAGTAATTCCACGACTGCAGCGACAAACTTTTCAGATTTGCGATCTCAATTCCATCCAACGCATCAGGAATGGGCCCCTTCCATGAAAATCCGGTTTTAAAGGGATGGGCTAAAATTAAAAGTTCATCAGGATTTTTAGTAGGGGCCTGAGAGAGTAAATCCGACAATTTAAGTTGCGACTCTCCCTGCTTCAGACCAAGATTTTTTTCTTTTGTAGAGTAATAAATAATGCGTGAGTCTTTATAGCCATATTTTGCACCCTGCAGAACTCCCACATTCTGCAGGTAGCTGTCGTCCGGAGATTTAATTTGAGGGTTCAGATCCGTAATCATTATAAATTTGTTTTGAGCCTTTTTGGCTTCTGAGAGAACAACACTTAATGGCTCAGACCCGATTGATAAATTAGTATGAATATTCATAGTTAATCTGTAATCATAATAAAAATCCGA
>JAYTFA010000250.1:0-2224 GCA_043734765.1 Pseudobdellovibrio sp.
ATAATAGCAAAGCCCCAAAGAGTGGCCGCAATGATCACTGCAGCTCCATGGCGATGAATTTTCTGCGTCCAACCGCTGAGCAGCGAAACGAGCAGGCTACCGGCCGGAATGGCCGAATAAAGCCAACCAGCCGCCTTTGGGCCGCCCCAACCGGCTGCCATCGAAGGATAAAGCGCCATGGGCATTGCAAAAAGCATTGCTAAAATATCGACAACGTAAGTTCCAATCAGCTCCGGGCGCGACAAAGCATATTTAATTCCGTCTTTGATTGATTGAAAGGCAGCCTCAGTTTTTTTATCAACCGAAAATCCGGGAATTTTCACTTTCAGCAAAAAGTAAATTGAAAGTGCAAAAGTCAGAAAATCCAAAAAATAAATCACCTTAAGTCCGTAGTGAGCAATAATCAGACCGCTAATGGCCGGGCCCAAGATGGCACAAAAACTGAACTTAAAGGAATTCAGTGCTGCGATCTGAGTTAGATCCGCTTTTGCAACAATTTGAGGGGTAATTGCTTCCATGGCTGGTCTGTGAAAACCTACGAGAGCACTCATGCAGGCGGCAATTATAAAAATCAACGAGGCGGCCGGCGTGTTTGAATAAGTATTCAAAAACAAACAAAACGAAGCCAATGCCAAAAAAATTTCAGCAGCAATGATGATTTTTTTGCGGTTCATTGAATCGGCGATAACTCCGCCCATTAATCCGAACACCAACAACGGAACCAATTGAATTGATCCTAAGATGCCCACCCAGAAGGAGGATTTAGTCAGCTCGTAGATCTGATATGGGATCGCAACATAAGTCATCATACTACCGATATAGGAGATGAACTGCGCCAGATAAAGGTGGCGATAGTTACGATTAGTTTTAAGTAAACCTAACTTAATAAACATATAAAACTCAGATTTCGTTCAGTTAATGTTGGATTACGACGATAAGAGTAATAGTTGTCGGAACTTCTCGTATCAATATTGAAATAAACAATTTCCGGAGTGGTGTTTAAAACATGTTTGATTTGAGATTCCACCATTACATTTAAAGCCACAAAGTATTTATCGTTTTTGACTGTAGCGTAGTCCTCATAGTTCAGATCATACTGAGATTTCGCCAATAAACTGAAGGTTTCAGAAGTAACTTCAAAACTATTCTGCAAAATGTGAGGCCCGATCCAGAATTTGAAATCTTTATTTGAACTGCCGGTCATAATGAGCCGATTCAACGTTTTTTCGGTAATCTTGTTTTCGACACCACGCCATCCGGCATGAACAGCTGCAATGCGGTGAGTTTGTCTGCAATAAATCATGATTGGCATGCAATCGGCAGTTGAAATGAGCAAGGCTGTTTTTACTTTCGAAGAGAAATGCGAGTCAGCTTCAGTGGAACTGCTACAGGCCTCAACTATTATGTTTGAATGAACCTGTTTCAATTTATTAAATTCTAAGTCCGGAAAATCAGTCTTTATTTTTTCAAAGGAATTTTCCTTGTTGCCGAAAAAAACTAAAGGATTATTTTGAGAGTTTGTCATGATCAAAACCAAGCTCAAGCAATTTTTTATTATCCTGCTGCGGCCAACCTACTTTAAAAACCATATTTTCTTTAGAGCTCGGATGAACGAATCCTAATTCAGCAGCATGAAGATAAAATCGTTGGAGATCGAGTTCCTTTTTCTTTTTTACAGAGTAACCGTAAAGGCTATCGCCAAGGATCGCGTGCCCCAGCTCGCTCATATGAACACGGATTTGGTGGGTTCGACCTGTTTCAAGCTTTAATTTTGCGTAACTCATATTCGAGTGCTGTGCCACTTTCGTAAAATGAGTAACAGCCCATTTGCCGTTAACAGCTTCAAAATTTTCATCAGTTATAATTTTATTATTTTCTTTTAGAGAGGCAAACTTTTTTCTATCATAAGGATGTCTGGCTAAAAAAGATTTAAAAACGCCATTTATTTTGGGCAATTGGCCATCCAACAAAGCATAATACATCCGATGAGTGGTTTTATCTTTAAACTGTTGTGAAAGTTTTTCATGTGCGCGATCATTTTTTGCAACAACAAGCAGGCCGCTTGTTTCTTTATCAATTCGATGAACAATTCCGGGGCGAAGTTCATTTTTCATCGACAAATCCTGTGTGTGAAACAGTAAAGCATTAACCAGTGTATCCTGTTGGTGGCCTGCTGCCGGATGAACTACCAGGCCGCTAGGTTTATTAACGACGAGAAGATCAG
>JAYTFA010000251.1:0-6780 GCA_043734765.1 Pseudobdellovibrio sp.
TGCGAGAGTTTCGGCGGAAAGCTCGTAGCCAAGTCCGATTTTTTAATGAGAATTGGTGTTTAAACTACCGGTCTATTTTAAAAAATAAACTTTCATCAACGTCAACCAGCACAACAAAGTAATGATCAAACCCGCCACCGAAATAACAGTCTGTATTTTATTGGGCCCGGAAATATCCAGCGGTTTATTTTTCTGTACTTTTTCAGCCAAACCGTGAACTAAATTTAATCTCTGAGTACGATCCAGTTTGTAAAAATGCACGCCGATCAAATTGTCGAATGGATTTATTTTTTCAATTCGTATAACCACCGCATAACAGGCCATTTGCTGAGACCCGGGAACAGAAAATTGAATTTTTATAACTTCACCAATTTGCGGTGAGAGATCCTGCTGCGCTAAAAACGATAATCCAGTCAGCGAAATGTCTCGAAGTTCCGTCTTCTCTTCCCACGACAATTGCTCTGCGCCGGAAAGCCGAACAAGACTATTATCCTCAGTATTCAGAATGTAGCGTGGAGCGCGAGCATGATATCGGGCAAGTGAAGCTGTCATGATGTCTTATCGACAAGAATTAACCTTATCTTGACTTGAGTCTTGCTCTGAATTTCTGTAATATTGAGCCTTTAGAGGTTATATTCAACATGGCTAAAGATCCGGTTAAACAAGAAAAAGATAAAGATGCCAAAGTTGCAAAAACCGGCAAAGCGTATCAAAAAAAGACGGCCAATCAGGCCAGTGCAGCCAAGAATGTCCGTAAAAAGAAAAAAATAAGAGTTGTCGAGTACACCAAGTCTTCCGGACTTATTTTCAGTAACCGCGAATTGGGCTGGCTCAATTTTAATCTGCGGGTTCTGGCTGAAGTCGAAGATGCAGATAATCCGCTGTTGGAAAGATTAAAATTTTTATCCATATCCAGCTCTAATCTGGACGAATTTTTCATGAAGCGGGTGGGTGGATTTAAACGACATGTAGCTTACGGCATTTCGGCTAAGTCATCGGATGGCCTCACTCCCGAACTGCAGCTGCAGATGATTATGAAAAAAATCCCGAGTATGTTGAAAAAACAAAAGGACTCTTCTGAAGTTCTGATCAAAGAGCTCAAGCGTGAAGGTTGCGAAATCGTTGACTATAAAGATTTAAAAGAAACTGAAAAAAAGTTCATTAAAGATTTTTTTAATATGAATATTTTTCCGATCTTAACGCCGTTGTCGGTGGATCCGGGGCATCCATTTCCGTTTATTTCAAATTTGTCTTCGTCGTTGGGTGTGTCGTTGTTGAATCCCAATAATGATGATGAAAAATTATTTGCCCGTGTTAAAATTCCCCGGGTTATCAATCAATGGATTTTTGTGAATGACACTAAAAAAGTTGTTCACTTGGTTGATGTTATCAGAGCCAATCTTGCAGATCTTTTTCCCGCTATGAAAGTGGTTGGCAGCATTTTATTCAGGGTTTCCCGCAATGCCGATTCCGATCGTGAAGAAGAAGACGTCGAGGATTTGCTGGCCATGATTGAGGAAGAACTCAGGCAGCGTCGGTTTGCAGAAATAGTTCGAGTGGAAATCGGTCATTGCTCTGATCCCTGGCTCAAAGATTTTATCGTGAGCCAGCTGGAAATAAAAGAAGAAGATATTTTTACAATGCCCCAGGAATTCGATTTAACCGACTTCACTTTGCTGTCACAGTCGTTAAACTGGGACCAACATAAATTTCCGAATTGGTCGCCGGTTGTGCCCCATTCCTTAAGTGATCCGGCTTTGACAATTTTTGATGCCATTCGCAAACATGATATTTTATTGCATCATCCTTTCGAAAGTTTTTCTGCAAGCGTAGAAAGATTTATCCGTGATGCTTCGGTGGATCCGGATGTATTGGCCATAAAAATGACCCTTTACCGAACCGGCGACAACAGCCCCTTTATCAAAGCCCTAATCGAAGCGGCAGAGCTCGGAAAACAAGTCGTATGTTTAATTGAACTCAAAGCACGCTTCGATGAAGAAAGAAATATTTACTGGGCGCAAGAGCTTGAAAACGCCGGTGTACACGTTGTGTACGGGGTTATAGGATTGAAAACCCACGCTAAAACTGCTCTGGTCGTAAGAAAAGAATCTGACCGTGTTCGCTGCTACGCTCATATCGGCACGGGTAATTACAACTCGGCCACCTCAAGGTTTTATACGGATCTTGGTCTTTTAACCTGTGATGAAAGAATCACGGGCGAGCTGGTGGAGTTCTTTAATTATTTAACCGGTAAGTCTCTCAAGCAGGATTATCAGCATCTCATTTTGGCGCCCGTGAATATGTTCAATAAATTCAAAGAGCTCATTCAACGGGAGCAGGAGCATGCAAAAGCCGGCAGCCCCTCGCAGATTATCGGAAAATTCAATAATATGGAAGAAAACGATCTCTCATTGGCGCTTTACGAAGCCAGTCAGAATAAAGTTCCTATTCATCTTATCGTTCGTGGATTCTGTTGTATTAAACCCCATCTCAAAGGCGTGAGCGAGACTCTGCACGTGCAATCAACCCTGGGTCGATTTTTAGAGCACTCCAGGGTTTTTTATTTCAGAAATGGAAAAGAAAATCCGCTGGATGGAGATTTCTTCATCGGTTCAGCTGACTGGATGTATCGTAATCTACATGCCCGGGTTGAAGCCATGTGCCCCATTTACGACAAAGCCGCCAAAGAAAAAATATGGGCTATTCTGCAGCTTTATTGGACCGATACCAAGCAAACCTGGGTTATGAAACCTGACGGTACTTATGAGAAAAAACATAAAACCGGAGAGCAGCACACCAACGGTGTTCAAAGCGAACTCCTGAAGTTGGCTATTGTTCAGCAACACGTTACCGAAGATGATTTATTTAAAGAAGAGAAAGAATAGCGCCTTCTTTGAGGCCTGTTCCGGGAATTTTAATTTTATCAATTTTATATTTTTTCATCAAAGTCAGAGTTAAAAACATCGCAGGCTCGATAACATCCACGCGATCGGGGCGAAGCTTGAATTTTTCAGCGCGATCGGCGAGCCGGGTTTTTAAAAACAAAGCATAAATATTTTTAAGTTCGTCCTGGGTAATAATTGTATTAGGCCCTTTTTTCAGCGCAACCAGTTTTAATTTAGCAAGGGCATCCAAGTTACCCCCAGTCCCAATGGCAAGGTCAAAATGCCCTTTCGGTAATAACTTACGGCTCTTAAACAGCTTACCTGCAAGTATAGCCTGTGTTTTTTTAGATTCGACTTTGGACTCAGTAAGCGTGCGAACCATTCCCCATTTAAAACTCTTTGAGTAGAAAATTTTATTTTTTTGTAAATGGGTTAGCTCTACGCTTCCCCCTCCGATATCGATCAGCAGACAGTGTTTATCATTGTACCCGATGCTTTTCTGCACGGCCCGCCGGATAAGTTCGGCCTCTTTTTTACCCGAGATCACCTTGATTTTAATTTTTGATTGCTTGTAAATAGCTAATAAAATAGGCTTTCTGTTTTTGGCATCACGGAAAGCACTGGTTGCAAAGGCTAGACTTCGCTCCACTCTGAACTTTCTATTAAGCCGCGCCATTCTTTTAAAGGCTAAAATAAGACGTTTTTGGGTATTGGGGTGGATTGAACCATCATCAAAAACATCGGTACCGAGGCGAATAGATTCGCGATGTTTTTTCAGTACGGTCCATCCGCCATCGGGTTTGATCTCCACAATGAGCTGGCGTATGGCATTGGACCCTATGTCGATGGATGATAATCTCATTTTCTTAGGTTTGCGTTGAATGAAGACAAGGGTCAAGAAAGAAGCTATGTTAGCACATTAATTAGGATAAAAAAGTACAGAAAAAAGGAACCTACTATGGAAAGAATAATCGACTCTCAACTGGAAGATTTAAAAAAATTGATGTTGGAAATGGGTGGCCTTGTAGAAAAAGCGCTTACGTCCACAACTGCAGGCTTATTAAAAAAAGAATTAAATCAGCTTAAAGAAGTTCACCGGATTGAATTTCTGATTAATGAATTACAGATAAAAATCGATAATGCATGTCTACAGGTTTTAGCTAAACAGGGGCCCGTAGCAAAAGATCTTCGACTTATTCTGGCAATTATTAAAATCAATACGGATTTAGAACGTATGGGAGATCAGTGTGTTAATGTCGCCCATATCGGGCGCGAGCTGATTGAAAGAGGTTTTTCAAATTCACTTCAGGATTTAGAACTCATGGCTGGCTGTGCCGGTAAAATGGTAAAAGCCGCCTTGGACTCATTCGTGAAAATGGATGTAGAAGCCGCGAACAAAGTGTTGGGGATGGATGATCAGGTCGACGCCTTCAGAACTAAAATCTATCAACATTCAATTCAATCCATGAAAACCGATATTGAGCATTTGCAGGATCATCTGGATTTTATTTTAATTGCACGTAATTTGGAAAGACTCGGAGATCACTCAACCAATATTGCTGAAGATGTGATTTTTGCATTTTCCGGAAAAGATGTGCGCCATGGCTCCAACGATTAGTGAATTTATAAAAAATAAAAAAGCGATGGTAGTTGAAGATGAAGCTGCAATTGCACAGCTTTTAAAAATACATCTTACGCAATTGGGTTTTGATGTTGAAGCCTTTCATGATGCCGAGTCGGCATTCGTTCAGTTGCAGAATAAAACTTATGATCTTTGTTTGCTGGATTGGATGCTTCCCGGAGTTCAAGGTGTTGATTTTTTAAAAAAAATCAGACCCATGCATAAAAATCTTAAAATTATGATGGTCACGGCAAAAGCAGATCCCGAGTCCATAATTACCGGGCTGGAATCCGGCGCTGATGATTATCTGCCTAAACCATTTGATGCAGGAGTGCTGCTCGCGCGAGTACGTCATCTCATGCGTCGAACTCAGATGGAGCAGAGTCTACAGAATCAAATCGGTAATCGGGTATCAGAAAAAAAACAAAATAATTTCCCTGAACAGGTTACCGTTGATGAACTGACAATTCACTTTACCAAACATATTGTCAATTATCAGAATAAGGATATTCACCTGACACTTTCCGAGTTTAAACTTTTAGAAGCCCTGTTTAAGGCGCAGGGGATGGTTTTAACACGGGAACAGTTAATAGATTCCATTCAGGGAGAGGATGTTTCAGTTACCGGACGAACAATTGATACTCATGTCTTTGCCCTCCGTAAAAAGATCGGCGTTTGGGCTAAACACATTGAAACCATTCGCGGCGTTGGTTATCGAATACTGATTTCTACTTTGGACATTTCCGAAGAGGTCCTGTGATTCAGACGGTTCTATGGGTCATTGCTATTCTGCTAGTGAGTATTGTTTCCTATTTGCTCAGCTATGTCAGATTCCGTCGTTTGATCGCGCAACAAACCAAGCAGATGATAGATCTTATGAAAGCCGAAGATATTGATAATATGCAGATTGGTAATATTTTTGCACAGACCGACGAGGATTTTTCAAATTTAGAACGGGCCGCCTTATCGTTACGTAAAAAGTACCTCCGTCTTCGCAGGCAGTCGCAGGAAGAGCGCAAAGGTTATGAAACAGTGTTCTCCGGCCTGAAAGAAGGAATCGTCACTGTCGATCAGAACCTCCGTATTATTTCGTTTAACGCGTCTTTTATGAATTTTTTTGAGTGGGCCCCGCTAAAATTACAACCTAATTATTTTCTTCAGGATGTGATTCGTGACCCACAGATTATCACGACGTTCAAAAAAACTTTCGAAAAATCACAGATACAGAAAATCGAAGCCGATTTGTTTCAGCTTTTTGTAACTCCGTTACCCTCACGTAATGAAAATGAATCCTGGTGTCTCGGAGTGTTTTATGACTTGTCCGAAATCCGAAAAACCGAAAAAATAAGAATTGATTTTGTAGCCAACGCCTCACATGAAATGCGCACACCATTAACAGTTATAAAAGGCTACTCTGAATTGCTGAAGCAAAAATTAGCAAACTCCCATTCGCAGGATCAAATTGATCTGCTTATGCCTATTCTACAAAGTACCGATCAGCTTTCCGACCTGATGGACGAATTATTAAATTTATCAAAAGTGGAAATGGGCTCGGCTTTAATTAAAACCAATTTGTCCACGGCTGACATTACGGCTCAGTCCATGGAGGAAATTGAAAATATTCTTAAGCTCAACGGAAAAAAAATAAAAATCGAAAACAATGCAGCAGTTGTTTTCGCTAATTTGGATGCAATAAAGCAGATTCTCAGAAATCTCCTGATCAATGCGATTAAATATTCGGGTAACTCGGATGAGATTTCGGTTTCCTGGGAGCAAACGCCTAAGTCGGTAATGCTGAAAGTAAAAGATAATGGGCCGGGAATTTCAAAAGAGCACCAGAGCCGAATCTTTGAGAGATTCTATCGGGTAGATAAGGGACGAACCCGTGACCAGGGAGGCTTTGGACTGGGCCTGGCCTTAGTTAAGCATCATATGTTAAATCATGGCGGAAGTGTAAAATTAGTTTCTGAAACCAATCATGGAAGTGAGTTTATTTGTGAGTTCCCAGTTGAATAATCCGGCGGGCAATGCATTGTTTGAATCTTATTTTTTAAAACATTACCAGGGTCGATGGAAATCACTTCGTGAAAGCTTAAATACTCAGGAAAAACAGGTTCTGCGGCTGAACCAATTCAGCAATCAGGTCTTAACTTCAGGATTGAACAAATGCGAGTTTCTCGATGACTGCTATTGGAAACCTGAGGATTATTCTTTGCAGAAAAACGAATCAGGTCTTTACAATTTTTACGTGATGGACCCGGCAAGTGTAATTGT
>JAYTFA010000252.1:0-2592 GCA_043734765.1 Pseudobdellovibrio sp.
TCAGCCGAAAGCCAAAGAAACAACTTTGGCAATCAAATCGTCAAAATCCATCCCGCCTTTATTTGCCGACATTGCAAAATCATCATTTTTTGCAATAGACGGATTCGGATTGGCTTCAATAAAATATATTTCGCCGTTTTCTTTAATACGTAAATCGATTCGACCGTAGCCTTCAATGTGCAATAATCTGTAAATTTTTTTGCATATCTGGTTGAGCTTTTTCTGCGTGGCTTCCGGAAGTGCGGCGGCCGCACCAGTGTTAATTCCCCACTTTTTTCTGTACTCTTCGTCCCATTTTCCACGGTAGGTTGCAAATTTAGGCTCATCGTCGGCCACCTCTTTGAAAAAAAGTTCCCGTGAAGGAAAAACCGTGAGCTGCTCGTTACCTAAAATACTTACGTAAAGCTCGCGCCCGTCGATAAATTCTTCAATAATAACATCAGCTCCAAGGCTTTCATGAATGAACTTCATACGAGCCAGCGCATCTTTTTCATTTTCTACATAAGATAATTGAGAAATTCCCTCCGAAGATTCAAGCTGCAAGGGCTTGATAAACGCCGGGAATTGAAATTTTTTAAGAGATCGGAGCGGACGGGATTTTTTAGCCACTACAAAACGCGGGAAACGGATGCGGTGATAACCTAGAATCTCTTTTGTAAGACCTTTATCTTTACACAGTTGCAGACTGAGCGGGCCGGCACCGGTAAACGGTACACCGATCAATTGCATGAGTGCTGTTAGGTTAGGTTCGAAATCGCGGTTTCCGTCGAAAGCCTCGCTCATGTTAAATACTAGATCCGGTTTTTGTTCCTTCACAATCTGCAAGAGGGGCTCAATGTCATTATGAAGACCGAAAGGAACAACTTCATGCCCCGCTTTTTTCAGAGAATTTCGCACGTCCTTTTCGGCTTTCCAATCCGGTGTCTGCCAGTAATTTTCATATTCTTCGGGAGCCAGCTTCACAGATAGATCGAATAAAAGCAGTATCTTTAAAGATTTCATATCACTTACACCTTTCTCTTGAATTTTCCCGTAAATAAATAATTTTTTACAAGACTTGTCAGAAAACTTGCCACTTCCATTGTGGTTTCAATATCTGACTTTCCAAGCCGCAGTTCGAGTTTGTCGCAACGTTGAGTTAAGCGCTTCACCAGTGAATCGATGGTAAATTTTCGTTCACTGGTGGCCCACGCCACAGTTGAAACAATATTTTTTTTGTGGCGTTTCATAAAACGTCCGGCAGAATAATTACGTTTTGATAATGAAGGCGCTCCGTTAAATATCTTTTTTAAATCATCGTCGTAAAAATCCGGATACTCGTCGGCCTGCTCTCGTCTGCGTTTTTGATAGTACTTTTCCAGCGTGGTTGATAAGCGCACAACAGCACTGGGAACTCGCCCTTTTTCAGCCAGCACTTTCAATTTTACACTTTGCTTTGCCAGACACTCCAGATACTCAAGTTTAGCCAGTGTCACCGGCCACTTACTGTACTCCTTCTTCCAGTTACTTTGGGGATCAAGCCATACCGCAAAAGTTTCGGCAAAATCCTCGTCCGGATGGGCTTGGGCATACCAGCCATCCAAATGTTTCACATAGCTTTTACTGTAGGGTTGCGGTCGATAAGTCTCAGGCGAATACTCAAGGCTGGGCGAACCGAAAACCTCATGCCATCGTTTTTTTTTAGAGAATCTGTAACAATGATCAAAGCAATGCCCCGCTTCGTGCCGGAGTAGTTTCATAAACCATTCGGTATTACCGCCCTCTACATCGAGCATTAAAGATCTTTCAAGATTTTTAAGCCGGGTATTGGCCAGATAAAACGGAACGGAAATGGCATTCATACCCTCAGGGCTGAACCACTCATCACCAAAAAAAATCTGGGGCCGGAACACGAGACCTTTTGCTTCGAGTTCAGCATACAATTGCTTAATGTGCTCTTCGACTTCCGTTCCGGAAATTGAAAGAGACAGGTCTTTAAAACGAAATTTCAGAATTTCAGTGTCGGAGAGACTTGAAAGGTCTTTAGATAAATCGGACTTAGCAAGCATACATTTTTTTTCTCATCATCTTAAAGTATTAACGAGTCAAAATATGATGTAAAGTAAAATACCCCGTTGGTATGAATATTTGCCCCCAATTAAATCTAAACAAAATCACTAAATTGAAGTCTGAAGCAGTTTGAGTCCATCTCAGACAAATGTTGTGCATCATTCCTTTGGCCTGCGATTAGCATCAGTAGAGGTAACAACAATTAACGAAAGGACCTGCTAATGAAAACAAAATTACTAACAACTCTGTTGCTAACTGCCATCGTTTCATTTACGACGCAATTGGTACAGGCTTCGGACCACGACGATGGTGAAACTGACAAAAAAGCAAAAACACTTAATTTAACAGATCTATATCTGTTTAAAGAGAGCTCACAGATTTCGGGCGGAAGCGCGGATCACTTGGTTTTTGTGATGAATAGCAATCCCCAGTCATTACCTCGGCAACAGTATTATTTTTCGACGTCCGCTCGTTATGACTTTAGAGTATCAAGGGTGGGAACTAATAATGCACTTCCGATAAAAACAGCTGAGGACATTGTTT
>JAYTFA010000253.1:0-7372 GCA_043734765.1 Pseudobdellovibrio sp.
TCAGCCGAAACTTTTTTGCGGGGAGATTTTGTTTTTTCTATTTCAATTGGTGAGTTCATAGTTTCCTTGCTATCAATATATTCATTGAGTTACAACGAGTGCATGCGCAAGTTAATCTTTATTATATTAATAGTAATTTTTTACGCAATTTATCACTACTCACATACTTTACATGAGCGCTCGATTGTTCCTACATCAATTTCTGAAGCTGCAGATGTGATTAAGAATTCAACACTTTTTGTTAAACATGCAATAATCGGTGGAGCCAGCCAGCCGGAAAACTTGCAGAGTGCGTCATCGGATTCTTCCCGGAGCGAAAAAAACTTCAGTGGAAATCTGCAGGAATTATCAACTGAGCAACTCAAAAAGTGGGTTGAATCTGAAGCCCGCCCCATGAACAGCACCAATCATGATACCGAGAGCAAAGAAGTTCAATTGAGGGGACAGGTGCAGACATTAACAACTGAGCAGTTAGTTACGTTAAAAGATTTAGCGGTCAATTCGAATTTGCCGATTAACGATCGGATCTTATCGGCCTATTTGATCAGTTTAAATCTTTCGGATCAGTCGCAAGAGGCATTGTTTAACGTAGCTAAAACGGCCATTCCGGATTTTGGGGTGATCGTTCCGCATTCCGAAGCGGAGCTCAGAAGTTCGCAGGAATTAGCAATTCGTTACATGCAGATTGATGAATTGTTTCAGCGAGCTAAAACAGATGCTAATGCCATTGATAAGTTAAAGTTATTGGCGCAGGAAGCAGAATCTGCACAAGTTCGAAGCTATGCACAAAAAAAATTGAAAGAGCTAAAATAAGAGTTGCAGCACGAGAAACAAGCTGAGTAAGATTCTGCTGTCTTATATAAGACAAGGGGGAATCTTGAGAATCATTAATTCAATGTTAAATCCAATGTTACTTGTAGTGCTTTCATTTGCATTTATTTCGACCGCTCATGCAGATGTAAATGTCGGCGCGGATTGTATTGCCCAATCCGAGATGAAGGTTATTGCGGGTCACTTTACACAGTTTGCAGGCTTGGCTAATGCTGATTTCTGTAACGACAACTCAAAAAACTGGCATTTAGTTTCATCTATTATGTTCATGAGAAAAACTCAGTTTTCGCAAACGATGCAACCAAGTAAAGATGAGTTGTTCAGCGGAAAGTTTTCAAAAAGCTGGTACGACTACTTTATTGGTCGAATCGACAATTTAGAAGTTGTAGCGGATTGTCCTAAAGGTGTTATCGCTTATGTTTACATGATGGGCGATAAAACCATGTACACGTGCCCTGCGGCATTAACGACAAATTTTTCTTCTTTAGATAGAGCTAGCGTGATGATGCATGAAGCTCGTCATATTGATGGTTTCCCGCACATGACTTGCACTAAAGGTGCCCGCAAAGGCATTCAGGGCGCTTGTGATACAAGAATCTCAGACGGTGGTTCTTACGCTGTTACGGTTGAAACTTATGCGCAGTTAGGTAAATACGCTGAAGGTATTCACCCGGCATTAAAAGCTTATGCAAGATCATCTGCTGTTATATATGCTGAAGAAGCTTTCGAAAATCCGGTAAAAATCAACCGCACTGAAAACTTATTGGTTTTAACAAATGCTTTGGATTTCCATTCGGTTAATCTGCAGAAAAATGAAATCAAAAAATTGGGTCGCGCCACTTCTGAAGGTCATATCGTAAGAAGAGGTCAGCATATGATCTTCTTCCCGACTGATAAAACCCTTAAGGCGCAATATGTTTTTGCAAATAACGAAGGTGAATTAGTACAGTCTCCTTCAGATTTCGTGACTGAATACAACGCGCAGACTCCGGCACAAAAAGCCAACTTAGTTGATTATCATGTTGCGGCTCAATGGAATGCCCGTGTTTATAAAAACAAAGTAACTTTTGCCTGTGATCCTAAATCAGCGGCGATGAGTGATCTGCAACTTCCGAACGGATTAACCGCAGCCGCTTTAATTTACCCGGATGGTTATGCCCGTGACAAATACACTGTGAACTTAACAACTGAAACCGGCGAAATTTTTGAACTCGGTTGTGTTAACAAGCAGGCGTCTTTGAAGTTAGCAACTCTGAAATTAGACCAGAAGTATTCACGTATGCATAAAGTGGCCGGTCAGGTTTTCGGTTTATCAGCTGAAGGCAAGCTTTACAAAATTGAAGCGGGAAGATCTACTCCTGTTGCAACAGCACTTGATGGCAGTATCATTGATATCGTTCCTCAGCAGTCGTTCGAGTTTTACGAGTAGAGCCTGAAACTCAAACTTAAATCCAGAAACCCGGGTGAGAACCCGGGTTTTTTTATGTCAAAAGCAATGCAGGCTTTAAAATAACGAACCCGACCTTGGCATAGTAGTAAATAGATTCCTATTTCTGTAAAGTTTTAGAGAGCCATGACCACCATTATGCGTTCAATATTTAATGGAGATTCAATGAAACTATTCGGCTACTTAACTGTTTTATTTACCGTATCTTTTTATTTATCAGCTTGTACTTGGTCCGGAGTACGAGAGCCCAATGCAATCGAAAACAAAGGTCGCCACTTTGTAATTACCCTTCATGGAGTGCGCGGTAATGATCAGTCTTACGGTGATTTTCATAAAATCATAAAAGCCAATCTGGAAAAGCTGGATCCGGGTTACACGGTTGAAAATTTCAATTGGACCTATCCGGTAGGCGAAAAAGTAGTAGAAACTAAAGCGCAGAACGGACGCGATTTGATCTGGACTCCGCATCAGATTTCCAAAAAATTTAATCAGGATTTTTTTTTGGGAGCCAATGCACTCATTCCGCAATTGGGTCCAAATGACAAAATTTCACTGATCGCCTATTCTATGGGTGGTTTGATGGCGATGTCGTGGTACTACGATACCATGTTTAACTTTGCAGGCACCGACCTTGTTAAGTACTCACCGGATGTGCATGCACTATTGTTGAAGCGTTTGGAGAAAGTTGAAAATGTAATTGGTTTAGGCGCTGTCTATTGGGGATCTTTAGATGCGGAACTAGGCTGGTCGTTTTTAGAAAACGGAAGTTTGGTTGAGATCAAAAAAACCGTACCTAAGATCAAAGACTTCTGTAACTCTCCTGAAACAAAAAAAATTATTGAAAGTAGTGGAATAGTGGCTACGGCAGGATCGTGGTTTTCGGGCTTATGGGGAAGCAAAGAACAAGTCCTCACAGATCAGCAGAAAAACGAAAAATTTGTTAAGGACGCAGTGTTAGTTTCCTGCGATGCGGTTAATTTAATTGATAATGATTATGTGAATGTTGTTAATAAAAATATTACTTCAGTTCCACCTGCGGTACTTAAGGGAATCCGCAACGGTTTAACTGCAGGGGGGAATGTAAGCCCCAACGAGCTGGATATTATGCGATTAACAAGCGATGCGATCAACGAGATGCGAATCGGGCGAATCAAGCATCTGTTGAGCAGTGATCTTAAAAATAGATTTAAGTCAAAATGGACCAGCATTGTGGGTGTGTTTCCCTGTTTAGGAAAAAAAGACAAAGGCCTTACCTGTACCGAGTTTTCCTCTCCGGATTACAAACGTGTGAATGATGGGTTAGTCACAATATTTTCAGGATTGTACCGCCGGGAAACCGACGGCCCTGTTATCAGCCCGAGTGCTGTGGCTGATTTTATTTTCTATGTTGAGCAACCGGGTCAGGAAAATACAAATATCACAGCCTCACAGTTTTTAAATACAAGCAAACTTGAACAGGCAAGCCAAGTGAACAACAAAGAAATCTTTGTTGAAAATATGCATGCTACGGTAACTCCGGCTCTGGAAGCACTTACGGGTAAGCTGCAGTCTTTCGGAGCAACAAGCGCCACTGCCGTCAAAAAATTCGACGCCAGTCTTGGCGTAGATGTGGTGATTGTTAACAAAGAGTGCGCTGTTCCTGAAACCTGTCAGCATCCGAACTACAAGCATATTCTGATGGCGCTCGGCAATTGCGACAACCAAACGGGCGGTCAGTGCGATCAGAACTTCATGAACCAGTATTACAAAGTGAGCAAGGCTGATCAGCGTCTGAATGAAAACAATAAATTGAAAGAAGAACTCGGAAGTTTAGTTTTAATGCTCAATATCCGTTTACCAAAATCGTTGGAACTTACCGAAACTGTTAAACAGAATATTTTAAATGGATTTAAATTTTCTTATGTAAACTACGGACCTGGCCCGTGGGGAGAGAATCGCATTGATACTGCTGATACGCCTTACGGAATACAATTGGCACGCACCGGTGAAATCATGAGTTCTTATGCCTATTTAAAATCCTATGCTGATAGCCAGGTGCTTCGCGTGTATTTTATTGGAAGAGCATGGGCTAAAAACGGAAAAGTGGCCGAAGCAAAAAAGCTATTGAATGCCGGAGTACCCGTGAATTTAAAAGTTAATATTCCGGGTGCACTAGCGCGCCAAGTAACAGCAGTACTCAAGCCCACCTTTACAACCTACGTTGACATGTACATGAAATAAAAAAAGGTAGCTGGCACCTTTCGACTTTATAGCGTCTTAAGGTGCCAGCTACCTGAGATCTGAGAAATTAGGCTAAATTGTGTGCCAGGAGCATTTCGCGATATTTCGGAAGTGGCCAAAGTTCATTTGAAACCAGTAATTCCGAGGTATCAACGGCATCTCGCAATTTGAAAGAAGCCGGTTGTAACTCTTCCATGATTTCCCACATACGTTTATTCTCGTCATGGCTCTTGCGGCATTTTTCAACTTTTGTTTTGAAGTTTTCAAAATTAGCAAGAACATCGACAAACACCTCTTCAAATTCCGTCATTCGGGCTTTGTGAAGTTTTTTAAGCGGAGCCGACAACATAGCATCATGGGCTTTGCCTAACAAGTGCATCTGTTTTTCTAGAGTCGGAATAATGTAAGTGCTGGTAATCTCTAACAGGCTCGTATGTTCGATATCCAGGGTTTTTACGTAGCGTTCAACCGCAATGTGGTAACGGGAATCAATCTCTTCTTTTGACAGAACTTTTGTATCGATTAAAAATTGGGTTAACTTCTTGTCTTTTAAAACCTCTAAAGCTTCAGGAGTGGTATTTAAAATCGGTAAACCGCGTTTTTTAGCTTCCGCTTTCCATTCATCCGAGTAACCGTTTCCGCTGAAACGAATAGCTTTTGTTTCTTTTACGATTTTTCGGATGAGTTCCATTACCGCTTCGTCGCGTTTTTTCTTTTTCAACAAGTCTCTTAATTCTGCGGCAGACTCTCTGAAAGCTGCGGCTACCGCTGCATTCAGGAATGACATCGGTACGGCTACATTTTGCGATGAACCAACGGCTCTGAATTCAAACTTGTTTCCGGTAAAGGCAAATGGACTTGTTCGGTTACGGTCTGTGTAATCTTTTGAAATATTCGGAATCTGGCTCACGCCTAAATCGATAATTTGTTCATCGGTGGCTTTTAAGGCTTTACCGGATTCGATTGAATTAAGAATATCTTCCAATAAGCTACCGAGGAAAACCGAAATAATAGCTGGAGGCGCTTCATTAGCACCAAGACGGTGATCATTGCCAGGGCTTGCGATCGCCGCGCGCATCGCAGCTGCGTTTTTATAAACGGCACGCAATGTTACGGCCAGGCAGGCCAAAAATCTCAGATTCTGGTGCGGAGTGTGGCCCGGTTCTAAAAGATTTTCGCCTTTGTCGTTGGCCATAGACCAGTTGTTATGTTTTCCGGAGCCGTTAACGCCGGCAAAAGGTTTTTCATGAAGTAAGCAAACCATACCGTGCTTCAGCGCCACGCGCTTTAATACTTCCATAGTTAAAAGATTATGGTCCGAAGCAATATTCATATCTTCAAAAATTGGCGCCAATTCAAACTGCGATGGAGCCACTTCGTTATGGCGCGTTTTAATTGGAATTCCCAATTTATAAAGTTCGAATTCAGCTTCCTGCATAAACGATTTAACCCGTGAAGGTATGGCACCGAAGTAATGATCTTCCAATTGCTGCCCGCGGGCTGAGGAAGCACCTAAGAGTGTACGGCCGGTCATTAACAAATCCGGTCGTAATGCTGCAAAGTTTTTATCAACTAAAAAGTATTCCTGTTCTGCTCCCAGCGTAGTCTGAACTTTTTTAGCGTCGATATCGCCCACTAATTTTAAAAATTCAACGGCTTCGTTGGAAAGAACATCAACCGATCTTAAGAGCGGTGTTTTGTTATCGAGAGCCTGACCATGGTAACCGAAGAAAACCGTTGGAATACAAAGTGTTTTGCCGTTTTCTTCTTCAATAATAAAAAGTGGTGAAGTGGGGTCCCAAGCCGTGTAACCACGAGCTTCGAACGTTGAACGCATTCCGCCTGAAGGAAATGAAGAAGCATCGGGCTCGCCCTGAATTAACTGCGAACCGGTAAATCTTTCGATGACCCGTAATTCAGAATGATTGGCATGCTGAATTGAAATAAAAGCATCATGTTTTTCAGCCGTCAGTCCGGTCATTGGTTGAAACCAGTGACAGAAATGCGTTACACCTTTTGAAACGGACCATTCTTTTACAGCAGAGGCGATGGACTCTGCCGTTTCTTTCGGAAGTTTTTTTCCTTGTTCTAAAGTTCTGATCAAATGCGCGTAAGCATCTTTAGGTAGTTTTTCACGCATATGAGCCAAACCAAAAGTCATGCAACCGAAGTACTCTGATATAGGTGCTTCTTTGCCGAATTGATCTTTGATTTTATCTATTTTTCTGACGGGCGCTTCGATAGAAGCCAAAAAAGCGTTCGAGCGGGAACTGGACGTAGACTGCGACGTCGTCGAATTCATGGAAACTCCTTATGATTCTCTTAATGAATCGAGCTTTTGCCGCTCATTAAAAGTATTGTTAATAGTTTCGTCTCCGAACAAAATAGCTCTGAGAAAAACTTCTATTAGGTTAAGGACTGTTAAGTTTAAAAGCAAGACTAATGCAAATTGTTATTTTTAAGATGCCTAACTTCGGCCCAGTTCGACCAGCGCCATCTCAGCAAAGTATTGTCGGCGTCGTTCGTCCATTAATGGGACTTTCATCGGAGCTTCAATAGTTTTGAGTCTACGAACTCCGCTTAAAGAGTGGATCAAAATGCATTTATCGTCCTCATAGGGAAACAGGGCCAAAAAATCGTCCTCATGTTCAAACATGTCGACCGCAGGCGCATTTCGGGATTGCTTAAAGCTCCAGTTTTTCAGAAGATTCAGCTGCTTCGAAAGCCGGCCGTGTAAATATCCATCGGAAACAAAATCGTAAAAAGTGAAATCCACATTTTTTATTTTTTCAGAACATAACTGTACGGCATCGGAAAAATCTTTTGCAACGGTAATAGTTTCCAGAACCTCATCCACTTTTTTAATCCATGGGG
>JAYTFA010000254.1:0-4301 GCA_043734765.1 Pseudobdellovibrio sp.
GTGTTCCAAAACTTTTATATAGCTCTTGCCCTGTCTGACCTGAGCCAGAGTTCCCCACTGACAAAGCCCTGCACCGTGACCGAAGCCCTGCCCCGCAATTTTAACTTTTTCATCTGAAATCTCAACCGTGTCTACAGCGCTTCTGATCCTGAAAAAACCGAATATTTCACGCAATTTCTGCACTGAAAATTCTGTGGGCCCGATGGAGATCATCTGGGCTTTATGACTGAAGTAACTTGTTTGCTGGCCCATATCCGCCAATTCAAGCCTTTCCAGAAACTCAGTTTTGCCCATTTCAAAACTCCAGGTGTTGGATTTTTTTTCAGCGCACCACGGGTCTCGGGCTGTACCTGAATCCACAGCACCGGCTCCCCACACCGACGAAGCGGTAACCGTCTGTCCGCCGCAATCCGAATGAAAAAAGGCTTTTAACACTCTGCCGTTAGACCCCTTTAGAATAATTCCATCGGTTTCGTAAACTGCGGACCTTGTTTTTTGCGAATTAGTCATAGAAAAAACCTGGTCGTTTTGATCCGACTCCAGATGAAATAATTTATTTCGTCTTTCAAAAATTCTTGCCAACGCATACGATCTGGCAACTACAGCCTGCGCCTTAAGGGCTTCTAGCGGCCATGCTAGCGGCATTTCATGTGCCACAACACCGGCCAGATATTCATTAAATTCCAGAACAGAAATAATATCAAAACGCCCGTCGGATTTTCTGATGATATAATTATTGTTAGGCAGTTTTTTATCAAAGAAAGTGAGATTTTCTCCGCGAACACTCCAGAAATTTTCATTTATTTTATTGATTTGGGATCCGGAAATTACAGGAAACTCATCCAGTTCTTTCTGCATCCGAATGCGGACCAACCCGGGAGTTACTTCAGCAAAAGAATCATCACCGGCAAAAACAAAAATAAGAATAATCACCAGACTCAATACAACCCGCATTGGCTTATATTCAAGGGAGTTAACACTTACGGCTAGGCAAAGTTTGCCGAACTACTTTTTTCGGGGCTAAGGTCTGGTCTTAAAGTAGGCAATAACTTTTTGCAAATCATTCCATGCAGTTTTTTTGTAGTCAGAATTTTTAAGAAGGGCTCTTGAAGAGTAAGTGTTTACGGCGTTGAATTTTGGTTCGACTTTCGGGATCTGATTCAGGAAATAAACTGTGAATTCAGATCTGAATTTTTCAATTTCAATTAAATCTATAACTTTAATTAATTTCAGATCCAAATTTAAAGCCGAAACCATCTTTCCTAAAAGTTCTGTTTCTTCACTGGTATAACCGACAAAATCCTCTACACAAATTAAAAGCGGAATATTTTGAATTTCAGCAGCGGAGGTTTGCAACGGGTTCAGCATAATCGACTTAACGCCTAATACATTTACTACATAATCAAAGTAATCTTTTTTTTCAGACATCGTCTACCTTTTCTTCCGATTCATTTAATTGCAGCAGAATCCGCTCCGCCAGAATGCGATTGAAAGTTTTAATGCTGGCAATTTCTTCAACATCCGCCTGCTTGATTTCATCTATGGACTTGAATTTTTGTAATAATAATTTTTTGCGCTTTTCACCGATACCGACAACATAATCCAACTCGCTTTCCAGCGAAGTCTGCTCCCGGAGCTTGCGATGATAAGTGATTGCAAAGCGATGAGCTTCGTCTCTTAATCCGGTTAAAATCTGATAGGCAATCGAATTGGTTTTGAAAATAACCGGATTAACTCTGCCGGGAAGATAAAATCTTTCTTCTGTTGCTGAAACTTCCACATCTTTAAAATCGGATTTTGTCCGGGCTTTGGCAAGACCCACAACCGGAATGTGAGTTTTATCAAGCTCCTGCAGAATCTTAACAGCAACTGAGAGCTGACCTTTTCCGCCGTCCACCACAATTAACTGCGGCTCTTCATATTCCTGATGCCCGAACCTGCGCTTTAAAACTTCGTACATCGAAGCAAAATCATCTATACCTGCTACTGTTTTAATTTTATAGCGACGGTAATGCTCTCGTGCCGGTATTCCTTCTTCAAACACCACTTGGCTGGCCACCGTTTCTGAACCCTGAAAGTGCGAAATATCAAAACACTCGATACGATTCGGCAGCAAGGGAAGATTTAATTTGGTTTTAATTTCTTCCAAGCCGCTCTTTTTTTCCTCATCCTTGGAAACATGTTTCTCAAAATGGGCTTTGGCGTTCTGCGTAGCCATCTCAATAAGGTCCTGCCCCTTGTTATCGGTGGCAAATCTTACGATTGTCGTCTGGCCGGATCTTTCTTTCAGCACATCCTGCAGAAGTTTATGAATATCATTACCTAAATCCGTGCTGAGCAAAACGTCATCCGGAATAAAATTATCTTCATAATATTGATTTAAAAACGAGGCGAGCCACTCGCGCGGATCTTCATCCTTGCTCAGTGGATTGATGTTTGAAAGAAAGTGCGGACGATGCCCTATCACTCTACCGCTCCGCACGTGTAAAGTTTCAACCAAGACACCGCGCTCGTCACCATAATAACTGACGATATCCTGATCTTTATCGGAATTATCATTAATGACAATTTGCTTTGCAATAATACTTTTTATTGCAATGAGCGAGTCGCGCATTTTGGCGGCCCCTTCAAATTTTTCTTCCGAAGCCGCAAGTGTCATTCTTTTTTCTAAGTCTTTAATTAACTTTTTGCTGCGTCCTTTTAAAAAATCTTTGGCACCTTCAACGTCTTCCCGGTAGTCTTCTCTGGAAACTAATTGCACACAGGGTGCTGCACATCGTCCTATCTGATGAGTCATACATGGGCGGGAACGAGTTTTAAAAAAGTGATCCGTGCAATCCCGTATTTTAAAAAGCCGATTTAAAAACCGGATTGTTCCGAAGACGGCTCCGCCGGAAGTATAAGGGCCAAAATAAAGACTTCCGTCTTTTTTAACCTTTCGGGACAAATACAACCGCGGAAAATCATCCTGCCACGAAAGCTGAATATAAGGGTAAGATTTATCATCCTTAAGCCGGATGTTATACTTGGGCCGATGTTTTTTAATTAAAGAAGCTTCAAGTAAAAAAGCTTCCACTTCGGTTTTAGTGAGCAAATATTCGATCTCACAGATGTTCAGGACCAATGCGCGCGTTTTAGGTGAATGATCTTTTGAATCCTGAAAATAATTTTTTACGCGGACTCTCAGGTTTTTTGCTTTGCCTACATAAATAATTTTATCAACGGAGTTTTTCATGAGGTAAACACCGCTCTGAACCGGAAACTCTTTTATTTTATGTTTTAATTTATCAAATATTTCCGACATAAACGATTATGTTACATTTCCGGTAGAAGAGTGATCTATAGAGCTTCCTTCACGGATCTGCAGTTCAAGAATTTCCAGCCGCTTGATTTCATCGCGGACGGCGGCGGCTTCTTCAAACTCCAGCTCTGAAGATAATTTTTTCATTTTAGCTTTAAGCTTAACAATTTCATCCTGAATTTTATTGGGCTTGTCGGCAAATTTTTTAAGTTGCTCTGCTGTTTTATCCCGGGCGCCCTGTAATTTATAAGCACTTAACGACCCATCGAACATATCTCCGATTCCTTCGCGGATTTTCTTTTTAATTGTCTGCGGAGTGATGCCGTGAAGAGTGTTATATTCAGATTGTATTTTCCGACGACGTGAAGTCTCGTCCATGGCCTTTTGCATCGAATTGGTAATACGATCCGCATACAAAATAACACGCCCTTCAGAATTTCGTGCGGCACGTCCGATTGTTTGAATCAGGGAACGCTCAGATCGTAAAAAACCTTCTTTGTCTGCATCCGTTATTCCCACAAGGCTCACCTCAGGAATATCCAAACCTTCCCGCAGCAAATTAATTCCGATCAAAACATCAAACACACCCAGGCGCAAATCCCGGATAATCTCGCTACGCTCAATTGTTTCAATATCACTGTGGAGGTATTTAACCTTAACTCCGATGGATTCGTAATATTCCGTTAAATCTTCAGAAGATCGTTTTGTTAAAGTTGTAATTAAAACCCTTTGTTTTTTTTCAACCCGAATTCTGATTTCTTTGAGGAGATCATCAACTTGAGTTTTAACAGGACGTATTTCAATTTCAGGGTCTATCAAGCCGGTAGGCCGGATAATCTGCTCTACGATAAGCCCTTCTGACTTCTGTAACTCATAGGCTGAAGGTGTAGCCGAGACGTAGACCACCCGATCCATCAGACCTTCAAACTCCTGAAAATTCAACGGGCGATTGTCGAGTGCAGAAGGCAATCTGAAACCGTGCTCAACTAAATTCATTTTT
>JAYTFA010000255.1:0-2745 GCA_043734765.1 Pseudobdellovibrio sp.
ACCAGATTCAGCAGCCAGTTTTTTATTTTCTGCTTCGACGATATGCTCGCGAATATGACCTTCAACTACTTCACCCATAAGACCATTAAGAGCGCCTCTGCAAGAAGCTAGTAGCTGCATAACTTGATAACAGTCTTGCTCGCCTTCGATAGCTTTAGAAAAGGCTTCTAATTGACCTTTAATTCGATTTACACGCGCAAGTATTTTTTGTTTTTCTTTAATAGTATGTGCCACTTGTAATTATTAATATAGTATAGTGGGGTATATTACAAGAGAATTCTCTTGCTTGATCTACTCAATATTTTTAATCATCAACAAAGATCCCTAAATAAAATTTTTATCCCGTGCGCCGTTAATACAAGGTCATTTGTTGTCGAGCTTTGGATCTGGTTCAACCCCAGATCGCTGAACATTTTTAAATTTAAGGCCGATAAAGCCGGAATCATCAAATTTGAGACAAATAACGGAGAATCCTTAAGCACGTCTCGCTGCTGAACTTCAATAAGGGTCGGCACATCTGGTCTTGCAAGATAGGCTGTTTGCGAATGTTTGATCATCTTCAGACTTTTGGGATGCAGAAGCCAACCAGATCCTGCAAGTTCGTCAATGTACGTTTCCAAGTTCAGCACATCAATCGCAATATGATGAAGTCCTGGGCCACGTTTAGCCATTGCGCGTGTGTAGGCTCCTTCTTTTGTCGGCTCCATTAATAGAAGGTTTGCCATTTCTGAATTTAAATCACCGACATATACTTCAAGAGTTCCTTCGCCATCCCATTTTTCAGCTGGACCAATTTTAAAATCAAACTGACGTAGATATTCGGCAGACTTAACGGCATTTGGAACCAAAAGTGCGATATGATTTAATACTGATTTCATTTTTATTTCCGATCACAAAGCTCTTGCGCATTTATTCAGTGAAGAGTGCCATCTTCATGATCTGAATCTCCGTAAACAACTCCGTTGAAATAGACATAGCCATCCGGGCGTGTTTTTTTCGGATCATCGTGAACCCAGTGCACAAGTCCGCCGTTACCGGTCCATATAAACTGACCACCCACTCCAAAAATACTACCAATCTGAATTGGAACCCTTGCGCCCATATCCGAATTGTATACAACCGTGATAATGCTGCCATTGGATAAACGTGCCTGCCATTTTTGATGAGGAAGTCCGGAAGTATCATCAGGTAAAATTTTTATGACGACGAGATTAGAGCCCTCAACGTAAAACTGATTACGGTGGCTGCTCACGGCCGAAACCAGATCCGCATCATTCTGAATTTGTCCAGGATGATCAGTAAGTGATCCACTCTGATCACCGAATGCTGTTGAAGTTATTAATATGAAAAATAGACTCAATACGCTTATACGATTAAAAATCATGTAGCCTCCGTAGACGGACATTCGTGGTGCCCGGTAGAAACGCCCCGCCAATTCGGAGCATATACGTTGCAAAACTTAGATCATTTAGACCCAGTGTTGTCACGTAATACTTGCAAATTTGCGTGGCCCACACTATTACCTTCTCATGACTAAATTTTACATCCTCTGCCTTCTATTTTTGCCTTTATTTTCACTTGCAGAACCAAACCAGGATTTTAATGATATAAGAGCTTTTATTGAAGCTCAAAAAGTAAATCAGACATCAAATCTCAATCAACAGGTCATAATATTGATCGACCAGTCTAAAATTCCGTCGGAAAGCATTTTCAATCTTTATGGACCTGAACTGATGCTCGTAGGACCCGAACAAACATACCACGATTGCCAGGCCAATATCTGCAAAGCTTATGAACGAAATTTTTTCAGACAACTCGGTGAAATTCGTTTTGAAAGACATTCTTCCTATAGTAGTGAAATTCAAATCTGGAGAATTGCAATTTTAGCTCAGGTTCTCAGAATCTGGGAATCAGATCCGAAAGGTCAACACCTGCAACTCTTAAAAAATGAAATCAAAATTACGAACGTAATTTTTCAGTAAGGTTATTTGTTAGAATCAGGTCTCTTAATTTTTGGAGTCAGCAGGAAGCAAGCGTTCCGGCAAATTCTGAAATTTTACTAATTTATTATCCTTTGAATAGCTTAGTGACCAGATACGATCGTATTGTTTTTTGGGCCAATCCAACGGCTCATCCACCCCGAGTTCGCTTGCAATCTCCATTAAGAGCTTATGCTCCCAACAAATAATAATCATTTTTCCATTGAGGCTTTTGTTGTTTTTTATATCGGCTACCAATTTTTTAACTTCTTCTCTGGTAAAATCTGAATTGATAACCAGATTAAATTTTTCAGAAATAAACTTTAATGTTTGAATAGAGCGGACGCTCCCCCCGATTTTTCTGGGAGACATGGCATACAAAGCAGCTGGTTTCCCGAACTGTTGAGAATCAGGCCGATTTTCAAATAAAGAAGGTAAGGTCATGGCCCTTTTCCAGCCTTGAAATGAAAGTTCGTTTCCATGTTCGGGTTTTTCTGCGTGCCGCATCAGTAAAATCTGAGTCGGCATAGCCAATGCACACTTTACTGCCAGCAAAACACTTAAAAATATTATTTTCATTTGGTTTCCCTTAATGCGGATTGCGATAGAGAGAAAAAGCTTTGTGCTCCTGCCCATAAGCAGTCTCCATTCCTTGATTAAATTTTGAAAAGTCCAGCTCAACTAACTGAAATTTTCGGATTAAATCAAGAAACCAAACCGGAATTTTTCTTTCACATTTTAATTCGAGAACAATATTCTTTCTCAT
>JAYTFA010000256.1:0-10989 GCA_043734765.1 Pseudobdellovibrio sp.
CCAAAGCTGAAAAAAAAATGCGGGTAATGAGCGGGGTGCGAACGACGCATCACCTGCATGTAGGTAATTACTTTGGCGCGATTAAAAACTGGATCACGCTTCAAAATGAATATGAATGTTTTTTCGGGGTTATGGATCTTCACGGTTTGACAACGGCTTATAAAAATCCGGCAGACGTCAAAATGTATAATCGTGATATTTTTGCAGACTTACTTGCCTGGGGTATCGACCCTGAAAAGAACACAATGTTTATTCAGTCGCAGGTTCCGGAGCACATCGAATTGTTCATGCATTTTGCAAATTTAACCCCGATGGGTTGGCTTGAGCGTGTACCGACTTGGAAAGACGCCGAAGAAGAAGCCAAGGCCACCGATACTCATAACCTGGGGCGTTTTTCATATCCTGTACTACAGGCAGCAGACATTGCTATTTACTTAGGTAACTTAGTGCCGGTCGGTGCAGATCAGGTGGCTCATCTGGAGCTCACCCGTGAAATCATCCGCAGATTCAATCATCTTTATAAGGGCAAGCTTCCTGAGCCCAAACACTTATTAACTGAAGTGCCGCTACTTCCGGGTCTCGACGGAAGAAAAATGAGCAAATCTTACGGTAACACCCTGTTGTTGACCGAAGATGAGAAAACCTTAAAGAAAAAAGTTAATTCCATGGTTACCGACAGCAGACGCGCTCTTCGCGAAAATCCGGGTGTTCCTGAAGATTGCACCGTTTATCATTTTCATAAACTTTACTCTACAGAAGAAGATATTAAATGGGTTGTCTGGGGTTGCACAACTGCCGGAATCGGCTGTGGAGAGTGTAAAGCTAAACTTTGTGCAAATATTGAGGAAAAAACTAAAATTCCGAGAGAAAAGAAAAAAGAGTTGTTGAATAAGCCGGAACGGCTTGATTCAATAATTTCTGCAGGCTGCGAGAAGGCCCGCAAGGAAGCAAAGAAAAATATTTCAGTCATAAAAGCCTGGATGAAATTTTAATCAGTTAGTTTTATTTTAGGGAGTTAAATGAGTATTCGCGTTCAGTTGCAACAATTTGAAGGTCCTTTAGATCTGCTTCTTTATTTAATCCGTAAAGAAGAAATGGATATTCTCAATATCAACATAGTAGAAATCACAAAGCAGTATTTTGACTATATCAAATTAATGAAAGAGTTTGATTTGGAAATTGCCGGTGATTTTATTGCGATGGCTTCAACTTTAATTCATATCAAATCCAAAATGCTGTTGCCTCAGTATGACGAAAATGGCGAAGTATTAGAGCAGGAAGACCCGAGAAAAGAATTGGTTCAGAAGTTGCTTGAGTATGAAAAGTTTAAAGAAGCTTCAAAAGCTTTGTATGAACGTCCGTTATTGAACCGGGATATTTGGGCGCGCGGTTTACGTGAAAAAATTGAAGTAGCTGATGAGGAGATCGAACTTGAAGACAATGCTCTGTTTTCATTAATCGGATCTTACCGCAAAGCTCTGAAATCATTAAATAGAAAAATTCATAAAGTGTCCATTAAACTACAATCCATTTCGTCACGGATTGTAGAAATGAAAAAATATTTGAAGCCGGGTTCAACGATTCGGATGGTTGAAATGTTTTCTAAACATCTGACGGATCAGGTTCAGAAATCAAGAGAGGCTTTAATTACTTTTTTATCGCTTCTTGAACTGGGTAAGCTTGGGTATGTCTCTTTATATCAAACCGACATTTACGGTGATATTCACGTGCAGACAAAAAAAGATATCGAAGATGATGTTTTGTCGCGCGTCGAAGAGTACGGAAATATTAATAATGAAGAAACGGCAAATAATTTATTTACCCAAACAAAAATGTCCGAGCTGGATTTTTTGGATAACGAGGACGTTCAAGAGCCTGAAACCGATTCGCAACTTTCGCTTTTGACAACTGTTAATGACGAGCCTGTAACTGAAGATATGGCAACGGATGAAGAAATTTTTGCAGCTGAACTGGATTTAGATAATGGAGAAACAGAAAATGGCGTCTAAAAATAAAAATACACCTGATGAAGTTATCAATGACGTGGATACAGATGTAACAGTGTTTTTAAACGAAGAACCGGTGCAAGAGGGTTTCTTACCGGAAGTAACTGAAGAAGAAGCCAATGCTGTGGGCGAAGAGAATTCGATTGAAACAGCCGCTCTTGCTGATACGGAACTCGCGGGTTTTGAATCAGCTCAGATTGAAGATCTGGAATTTGTCGAAGAAGAGCAAATCGAGAGTATTATTGAAAGTATTTTATTTGCCTCTGACCGGCCTGTCAGTTTTGCGTCTATTCAATTGGTGTTCAAAGGCACAACCGTTAAAAAAGAAAAAATCAGAAGAGCCTTGGAAGCCATAGCTGTTGAATACGCCGGTGGACGTCGGGGAGTAACTTTAGAAGAAGTCACTGGTGGTTATCAAATCAGAACTAAAGTTGATAATATGATTTTTTTAAAACGAACAATTAAAGCTCGTTCGTTTAAATTATCAGGTCCGGCATTAGAGACTTTATCGATTGTTGCTTACAAGCAGCCTGTTGTAAAAATTGAAATTGATCAGATCCGCGGAGTTGAGTCGGGACATTTGCTTCGGGCTTTAATGGAAAAAGGTCTCGTCAACTTTGAAGGTAAAGCTAATAATTTGCCGGGTAAACCGATGCAGTACGGAACGACCCGAAGATTTCTGGAAATTTTCGGCCTCAGAAACATTGGCGAGCTACCAACTTTATCACAAATAGACGAATTGTTGCCAGAAGGAATCGGGGAGGAAGTTGAAGATGCCCCTACTCTTGCGATGGTTGCGGACTCAATGTCAACGAACCTGACAGAAGTTAGTTATTCGCAAGGTGAGGAAGAACTAGGGCAGATCGAAGTGCAATTAACTTCAATTTCAACTTCATCTGAATTTTTTGAGCAGGAAAAAATTCGTCAAAAAATGAAAAAAGATAAAGATAAAGCTCAGGATATTCATGATGCCTTGGCCGTGGGTGAAGAAGTTCCCAAGCGTGATCTCAACTGGTTGAAAC
Source organism: Pseudobdellovibrio sp. (assembly GCA_043734765.1). Taxonomy (GTDB): domain Bacteria; phylum Bdellovibrionota; class Bdellovibrionia; order Bdellovibrionales; family Bdellovibrionaceae; genus Pseudobdellovibrio. Next base: position 3,029 of record JAYTFA010000256.1, read on the forward strand.
GTTACGAAGAAGCTTTAGCTCAACCCTCGGACCCCGTTGCAGAAACAACAGTTATGGCTGCTTTGGATGAGTCTGCTGTAGCAGGACTTACCTTCGACGAGGATGATGCTCATATTGAAGATGAGATTCCATTTACTCAAGAGGCCGATGAAGAACTGACCTAGGTCTAATTTCTTTAAGCAAACGTATCAAGTTGATGCGTTTGCACTTAATAGATTTAAGTAAAAAGCCGATATGTTCTATGTGAAACTGAATCACATTTGTCTTCTATTTATTGCGGCATTTTTTATTTTTGGATGTAATCCAAAACCAATAGGCAATACACTTTTAAGCGCTGCTAAATCCGGAACTAGTACCGACACTACAGTAGTAGATGAGGGCGAACTTGATATTCAGCCGGACAATTCAACGATCACTGTTAATATGGACAATTCAGACAGAGCCGAAATTACCGGAACCTGTAAAGATTTAGATCGCAAAAAAAATCGCATTATAGTTGAAGTGTTTCCCACGGATATTGAAACCGGAGTACCTTATATTTCCAATTCACTTTCGGATCTCTGCCAAACCGTTGATGCTGGACTTGCGATCGGCAGCAAGTGTTTTTGGGTAACCAAAGGTATAGGTTTGATTGAGGATGCCGGATTGCCATCAGAAAGAACCTTTCCGCAATGTCATAATGGCCGATTTGGATTTTCTATTAAGCTCGGAAAGATATTGGAAACTGCTACAGTAGGAGTGTTTGATAAATATACGGTAAGATTCAAACTTCGGACATTGGATGGGATTCTTGCAGAAACCGCGTTCAGTCGGGTAACAATTAACCGTGAGTTAGATACTCCGGTTATTGATTCTGTTACGCCGGATCAGACAAATTTTAGCTGTGATGTAAAAACGACTCCAGCGCGTTTTAATCCGAATATTCTCTACACGTTAAACCGAACATTCACAGATGCGCTATTTGCCAATGTGGCGCAAGCTCCGCTGTTTGCATCAAAGAGCACCGCCATCATTTTGGATAATGATTCTGTTTTCAGTTGGAAAGATGATAATTTTGCGGCTACACATGCCGTGCCCGTAGTAAGGCGTGTTATAGCCGGAGTCACTTATAATTATACTTTGACCGCGGTTGATAACAACTATGTTTATGTGAGTGCTCCTACAAAAACTTCAAATACAGTATCTTGTACGATCGATCGCCCAATCATCAAAGCGCTTGGTCCTCCGGTTGGAACAACTTGTTTTACGGCGATGGATGGGCTGACGAACCCATTCCTGACAAACACGGAGTGGGGACGTTCTTCGGTCAATGCAAATTGGACCGGACCAAATGGAGAAGGAACTGCTTTTACTTTTGCAACGTGCAATCCGTCTTTCTTACCTTTTGGTTGTACAGAAGGAGGTCTAGTCGTTGGGACAAATTATTTTTATGCCGTCCGAGAGGTTGATCCCGGAACCGGCCAAAAAGGAAGATGGTCTAAGGTTGTTATTCAGTGCAAACCTTAATTAGTCTTAGTTAAAATGTTTCATCGAAACTGACTTGTCCCGATACCCCTGTTTGATAAGCCGAAACTCTTCTTTCAAAGAAATTTGCAAGTTCCTGCATATCCTGAAGTTCCATAAAACCAAATGGATTTTTAGTGTTGTAACGGGCCGGGATGCTCAGACTCTCTAAGCGCTGATCTGCAATAAATTCCAAATACTGGCGCATGTCATTTAAAGATAAACCCGCGATGCCATTTGAAACCAAATCTTCTGCAAATGTCATTTCGCAATCGATGGCGTCTTCTAACATCTGTGTGATCATTTCTTCCATTTGTTCATTGAAAAGAGCGGGCTCCTCTTTTCTCACGGTTTCAATAACACTCATGGCAAAAGCCATGTGCATACTTTCATCACGGAAAACCCAGTTGGTTCCGGAAGCAAGTCCGGCCAATAGCCCTTTAGATCTGAGGAAGTAAACATAAGCAAATGCAGCAAAGAAAAACATTCCTTCAATGCAAGTTGCAAAACAGATAACATTCATTAAAAATTTTCTGCGATCTTCAATCGTTTCCAGTTTATCCAGATCATTGATTGAGTCCATCCACTTAAAGCAGAAGTCCGCCTTTTTCTTGATGGATGGGATATTGTCCACCGCTGAAAACGCCTTGGCTCTTTCGTCAGGGTGCGGAATATAGGTGTCCAAAAGAGTTAAATAAAACTGCACATGTAAAGCTTCTTCATAAAGCTGTCGACTCAGATAAAGTCGCGCTTCAGGAGAGTTTATGTGTTTATATAAATTTAAAACCAAATTATTACTTACAATGGAATCACCGGTAGCAAAAAATGCAACAAGACGGTGAATCAAATGTTTTTCTGAAGCCGTCATTTTTGAATTGAGGTCCACTAAGTCAGTTGAAAAATCAACTTCATCAACAGTCCATGTATTTTTAATACCGTTTTTATACATTTCAAAAAAAATCGGATATTTCATTGGTCTTAAAGTTAAGTCAAATCCCGGATTTAAAATCATACACCCCTCCTTAGAAAATTTTAATTATTGGCAAGCTTCGCAAGATTCCGGATTTTCCAGACTGCATGTTATAGCTTCCGCATCCGTATACTCCTGAATAGGAACAGGCGTTTCAACTACCATCGCCGATTTCTTAACTGCGGTCTTGGCAATAGCTGTTGCCGGACGCGAGCGTAAGTAATAGGTGGTTTTCAAACCTTTTTTCCAGGCATACATATACATAGATGAAAGTTTTCCGATAGTCGGTGTTTCCATGAAAAGATTTAATGATTGAGATTGATCAATATAAGCTCCGCGGTCGGCGGCCATATCAACTAGAGCTTTCATCGGAACTTCCCAGACTGTACGATACAAGTCTTTTATGTCCTGAGGGATGATTGCTATTCCCTGTATAGATCCATCGTTTACTTTAACTTCATTTCGAACATCTTCCGTCCAGAGACCTTTGATTTTTAAGTCGTTTACCAAATACCGGTTGATCTGCATAAATTCACCGGAAAGAGTTTCACGCTTAAATAAATTGGAAACCTGCGGCTCTGTAGCCTCATAAGATCCTACAATTGAAGCGATGGTTGCGGTTGGAGCTATCGCTATCATCAGTGAATTTCTCAAACCGAATTTGACCATTCTGGCGCGTAAAGCTTCCCAGCGTTTTTCATCAGTTGGTTTAACATTCCATAATTCAAACTGAAATAATCCTTGTGCAGCGCGCGTTTCAGCAAAATTCGAGTGCGGACCGTGCTTTTCAGCCAGATCAATACTCGCCATTAATGAATTGTAATAAATTTCTTCCTGGATTTTTGCAGAAAGCTGCTGGGCCTGAGATGAATCAAATGGAAATTTCAACTGGAAGAAAGCATCTTGAAGTCCCATGATGCCTAAACCTACGGGTCTCCAGCGATTGTTAGACGAAGCTGCAGTGTCAATCGGGTAGAAGTTAATATCAACTACGCGATCAAGAAACTTAACAGCAACGCGAACGGTTCTGGCCAGTTTTTCAAAGTCAAATTGTCCATCAGTAATATGACGGGCAAGATTTACGGACCCCAGATTACAAACTGCTGTTTCATTATTAGAGGTAACCTCTAATATTTCAGTACATAGATTCGAAAGATGAATCACATTTTCAGGACGGCCGGTTTGATTGGACTTCAGGTTGGAGGCATCTTTAAAAGTCATCCAGCCATTGCCGGTTTGAGCAAGCGTCTTCATCATTCGGGTGTAAAGATCCCGGGCCTTGATCTGTTTATGATATTGCTTATTTTCTTCAGCCTGTAGATAAGCAGTTTCAAACTCAGGTCCGAACAAATCGGTAAACTGAGGAACAATAGACGGGTCAAATAACGACCACATCGCATCCGCTTCGACTCGTTTCATAAACAAGTCAGGAATCCAATTGGCCACGTTAATATTGTGAGTACGCTTGGCTTCGTCTCCGGTGTTATCACGCAATTCCAAAAATTCTTCGATATCAGCGTGCCATGATTCCAGATATACACAGGCCGCACCTTTGCGTTTTCCACCTTGATTTACAGCCGCAACAGAAGAGTCCAGTGTTTTTAACCAAGGGATAATTCCATTAGAGTGTCCGTTTGTACCTTTAATTAATGATCCACGTGAACGAATACGGCTGTAAGCTAAACCGATACCGCCTGCAAATTTAGATAAAAGAGCAACGTCGGTGTATTTGTTGTAAATCGATTTTAAGTCGTCCTGAGGAGAGTCCAGAAGGTAGCAAGAGCTCATTTGAGGTCTCTGAGTTCCGGAGTTAAATAATGTAGGTGTAGACGGTAAGTAGTCGTGGGAAGAAATCAATCTGTAAAATTCAATAGCTTCAGCCGGATTTTGCGAAAGACCGCAGGCCACTCTCATAAAAAAGTACTGAGGAGTTTCAAAAACCTGACGAGATATCGGATTTTTTAACAAGTAGCGATCATAGATTGTTCTTAAACCGAAATATTCGAATCTATCGGTTTTATAGTGTTCGATAGAAGCGCATAATTCGGTTTTGAATTGCATGACGAATTCGTAAGTCGTCTGCGAAAGAAGTCCGTTGTTGAATCCACATTGTATGGAGTCGGCAAACGATCCGATTTTTTGAGATTTCACTTCTTCATCGATATAAGTAGAAAGCAAGCGAGCAGCTAATCTCGAATATTCAGGATCTTCACCGATAAGTAATGAAGCGGTTTGAATACATAAATTATCCAGCTCTTTAGTTGTAGCTCCATCGTAGAGACCGCTGATAGCCTTTGTTGCAACACGAAGCGGATCGACCTGTGCCAAGCCCTGGCAACAACGATTTACACGTTCAACAATTTTAGTTACATCGACGGGCTCTAAAGTTCCATCGCGCTTTTTTACTCGCATAATATGTGGAGAAAAACTTCCACCTGCAGATGCGTACCCCATTGTTGTCATTTGATCTTTTTTAAGAATTTCCATATCCCCTCCGTGTAAAAAAAATTTTTTGTTTTTTAAGACAAAAAACCCCTGCAAAGCTCCCCCTCAGAAACTTTGTAAGCCTAGTCCAGTTATTTTTTATTCAAGAAATTTTTGTTGACCGTCCTGGTCAGTCGACATTATCGGGGATTTTTAACCCAACCACTATATCTAGTGGTTAAATCAGTAATCTTGCCGATAAGGCCCATATATCTTGTATCTAAGATTGAATGTTTTTTTTTCAAGTTGCAAAGAAAAAAAATAAAAAATATTAGGAGTTGTTTAAAATATAGACAGACGCCATGCGAAAAAATGAAATTTATAAGACCTTGGTCGTGCAAAACTTCTCTCTCTAATAATCGTGTCAAGATTTAGGTTTAGGGAAATAAAATTTCACTTTTATACCGTGTCATGGTGCAGAAACAGCAATTTCTTAAATTATCTGTTAGATGCTGTTTGTTCGTTCAACTCGTAGACTCATCTGATGAAATAAAGCGCGATCCTCTTCATTTTGTGCAGTAAGTTTGCAACCTTGGTAAATTTTTTTGTTTCTTAAAAAGTCCACTATAGACTGATGGGGACCCATTTTATCTGCGGTCCATTTAGGGGCAATGAGTTCTTCCCACCGCGGGGCGTAGGCTGTAAGGCGGTGAATGGCAATACGTGGGTGCAAGTAGGATAAAAATAATTCCACTTTACGGGTGTATTCTTTCAGCTCGATGGGACTGTAGGTTCCTTCATTAAACCATTTTTCAAGTTCTGTGTTTTTTAACACATGCATATTATGAAGTTTTACATTTGTAATCGGTAAATCATTGCAAATCCGGGCGGTTTCTACGATTTGTTGTTCGGATTCATTGGGAGAGCCGAAAATCAAATGAAGCCCAAGATCCACAGTGGTTTTTTTTGAAATTTTATCAATTGCCTTGAGGGAGTCTTCGACCGTGTGCCCCCTCCGCATAAACTCAAGATGTGGATTGAAAAAACTCTGCACACCAAGTTCAACAGCAACAAAACTTTTCTGACAGTAGTCTTGCCAGAGCTGAAGAACAGCTTCCGAAAGGCAGTCCGGTCTGGTGCCTAAAACAAAACCCCCGACAAAAGGATATTTAAGTGCGGTTTCAAAATTTGAACGCAAGACCGGGATTTTGGTAAAAGTATTTGTGTAAGCCTGAAAATAAATTAAAAACTTTTTTGCTTTATATTTTTTTGAGATAAGTTGGTGGTAAGTTTCAATCTGCTGATCCAGTGTCATCTGAAAAGATTCTTCACGGGCTGCGGAGCCCCAGACATCACAGAAACTGCAGGTTTTCATTCCTTTTAAGCCCATGCGATTCGGGCAGTCATCAACCACACTCACTGGGATCTTATAAACCTTTTCGTTAAATAGACGCTTAAAATGTTCGGAAATTGAATGATAGGGAAGTCCGGACCAGCCTTTTTCCATATTACGGAGTATTGGCAGAATTTTTACCGAACTTTTTAATGTATTCAATAATAGCAGCGCGGGCTTCATCCGGAATCTGTGTAAATTTCAATCCGATGTAGCCGTCCTGTCCAGCATAAATAACTTCGGCTTTAACGTTTATCGACTGAAAAAAATGCGGGCTGGAGACCTGTCCGTCCACTTCGTCACCGATATTCAATTCAAAATTATCCGTAAATCCCATGCCGCCCTGGCTGATAGTTATTACGCGGTAGGAAACTTCATTTTTAGTATTCGATTTACCCGTGAATTGCGCGAGAATCGGAACACGGGCTTGCTTGCGACGAGACAATCCAAGTCGTTCAACGATATCAGGAAAGGCATAAACTTCTTTCCACTCTTTGGTTTTCGGATCCTGAATTGAAACTTTTGATACATCCTGCTGTTTGGCAATTAAAGTTAAAAGTTCAGCTTTTGTCATAAGTGGTTGATCTACAAAATTAACTTGTGCTCGGTAAAATGCTCCCTCGGTGAAGGTATGCGAGAATGTTTTTTCAAAAAGTTCGTCCAACTGAACTGCATGAGTTTGCGTGTTTGCATCCTGAGGTTCCGGTGGCTGGGTAAATTCCTGATCCATATTGATGGAATGTAATGCTTTGGCCTTTACCCATTCAGGGAGCCCGCGCTTCCAAATGTAAGCTTGTTCTGAATTATCGCTGCCCAGCCCCTGAATTGTGTCTTGCAGAGTATTTTGGTTGAAAGGCCCCTGCACGTGTCCGTTAAGCTGTAAAAACCATTTTGTTTCTGTTGCAGGACTCATATATCTCCTTGAACAAGCTACTTATTTTTCCAGAAAAAACTCTTCAATTTGTTTTTTCGAGTTGATGGCATCATTGTAGCCCATTTCGATCAATTTACGACAAAAATTAGGTTCAAATAATAAATAGCTTAAAATTTCGCTGGCTTCGTCAAGAGAGCCTAAGGTTGATATGGTCATCCGGATCAATCGGGGTAAATGGTGGGCCTGCTGCCGCGCCAATTCACCGATGTCCTGTGAGGGTGAAATACAAAGAGCCGGAATCTTTTTAAAGCCTTCACGGGAGGATTTCTCACCTGCAATCTCCACCAACTGATTTATTCTCTGAATTCGATGAACGTCCTGCTCAACCGAATCCAAAAGGACGGCGTTAAGTAAGGTGTTAAAAATACGGATCATGGATGGTGAGCTGTGAACCGGAGATAAGTTTTCAGGCCTATTTGAGATTTCCGAGTTTAACTGCTGGCGCACCCCGATGACAAAAATTTTATCGGCACCCATTCTGAGTGCCGGAGAGCAAGGTGTATTATTCCGTACGCATCCATCCCCGTAGTATTGTGTGCCAATTTTGATGGGCGAGAATAAAATGGGAATGGCCGAGGACGCCATAACGTGACTTGCGTCTATCTCCGAGAGAACCGCCAGACGACGACTTTCTCTCCAGGTTAACTTTGACGTGGACGACTGAATAAAACTCACCGCTGAGCCTGTGGTGTAATTGTTAGCAGTGATAATTAAAGACTCAATATTTTTTGCATCCA
>JAYTFA010000257.1:0-6717 GCA_043734765.1 Pseudobdellovibrio sp.
CTGACTTTGGTGGATGAAGTTATGGATAACAATCAGGCCAGCCGGGATTATTTTATCATCGGTAAAGATGATAATGATAAAAGTTCTTTCAATATCGGAATTGTGCGCAACTCACAAAATAACTATCATATCGAAAACGTACAAAAAGTTAAATTTGACGGCGACCTGAGCCTCACAAGACCTCAGTATAAAATGCGAATTGATCTGGATGGCGACGGTATCAGCGAATATGTTTATGGAATTATCGAGTATCTGGACAAAGAAAAAACTATTTACGGCGATTACCGCAATCATTTTTATATTTTCGACAACAATATGAAACTCAAACAGTATGTCATCTTTGATGATAAGAGGGCGGCATTGCCTTACACTTTTTACTGGATGAAAGTTAAAGGTCAGATGCGTCCGGCGTGGGTCGGCAAGGGTCAGGAAGTTGCAAAAGTCATTGATTTAACCGAAACCTGGGGCGCAGACATGTCGGTTGAAGACACTGTAAAAAACTTTAAAACCAAATCCGACATTCATTTCTACTATCTGGATGAGAATTTTAAATTGCAGCAGATGGAGGCGGAAAAGAAAGATGAAAGAATTGTGGATGTCGTTCAGTCGAATCTTGCACAGGCGCAAAGTGGTATTGTTACGGTTTTGATCGCAAAAAATCTGGGATCTGAAACCCGACCGTCCTATATCAATGAATTTTCAATTGCGAATATCCGAAACGGTCAGTTGAGTTCTCAGGTCAAAATGCAGAATTTGGCGGGCGCTATAGAATACAGAAATCTGGTGGATACGTACGCGGATAAAGTGATGAGTCTTTCTTCTGCGGCAGGCGAGTACCAGGGCATGATGTGGTACGGTTTGGATTCCGGTCAGAGGCAACGGGTTACATTAATAGATGTGGAGCAGAAACAGGTATTTGATAAAATGATCTCATCGCAGCGATCTGTACAGGACAGCGCCCTGCTTGTTAAAGCCGGCTTTCAGTCAAAAGATCGTAAAGGTGTATTTTTAATTACGAACAGTGAACTTGAATACCATGATCTGAATTCAGATCAGGTTGTCAGTAAAAGCTTAAACCGCTACTCATTCTTCGGAGATACAAATTTTGTGGAGTTGTTATTCCCGATAACCATAATAGACCGACAGGATGCCGCTAAGAAATTGCCGGCGCTCTTCACTACCGAGCAGAGCGGGCTGGAGCGCGGAGTGCGTATGCTGGTGCCGGTTTATTCTAAAGAGGGAAAACTGCAACAAATGGTAACACCGGCCAGGCTGAGACTGAAGTCTGACAAGGGTTGTAAGCCGTTGGAGTCTCCTGTTTATTTGGGTGAAAATTCGGGCTACGCCATGGATTATCAGTGCGGAAATAAGATTATGCGGTTTTTACTCACTTATTAAGATTGCAAATTTCCGTCATGTAATATTTTCATGACAGAAACCTAGGCAAGTCTAAAAAAAATTCTACAGTGAAAACCTTAAATTAACTTAAACCGACACTGGTGTCAGAAAAGTTGGTCACGATTTTTGCTATAGTCACAAACGTCTATTAAATGGTGTCACTTTTTAATTGTCCGAAAAGACAGTTGCAAAGAAATACTTTTATTTTAACGATTTCGAAAGAAATCAAAAACTACATTCCGGAGGGAATATGAAATTGAGCAAATTGGCTTTAAAAGCCAGCATGGTATTGGCTTTAGCTGTACTGTCTGCCTGCGGCGGTGGTGGCGGTGGCGGCGGAACTAGCACAGGCGGAGCCGGTAACCCACCGATTGACTCCAGTGATATCGTTCGTTATCCGTATGAAACTGTATTTGGTGATGCATGCCGTGGCTCATCGCAACCAACTCCTGGTTGTACTTTTGTAAGAGCTACCGGCCAACGTGTAACTGTATCTGCTGACCCTGTGTACAACAACCAAGGTTTCGGAACTGATGACATGTGGTATGTAAAGTTTGATTCTTCAGGACGCGCTTCGGTTTACAATGATTTAAATGTATTCCAATATTATGCTAATCCGAACGAATTTGCGGGTTATGTTTCTGGTACAACTATTGGCGTAGGCGTAACTGGGGCATTCTGGGAAAACGTAGCCGGTAAACAATATTGGTTCGGAAAAAACGGTGTTCTTTATTCTGCTAACACAGGTGCTACGAACTACGGTCAAGCGATCAACAATAAAGATGCAAATAAAGCCGGCGATTCGGATTCTTTTGCTCTTAAATCTCAATCCAACGTGGCTCTTATCAGAGCAGGGGCAGATAAGTTAGTTAAATCTTACGGTTTCTCGGCTTCTAAAGCTGTAGCTGTTGCTTCTGCTTTAAATTCTTGGGCTGTAATGGGCGCTGAGCGCGGAAAAATCACTGAAAAAGATCAGGACAAAACGTTCAGAACTATTTCAGGTGGATCTTCATACAAAGAAGCGATCGCTGCATTCCATAGCTTACAGGCCGGCGATACAAGCGCTGCTCGTGAATTAACAAATCGTTCTGCAACTGAATTAGGTTTAAAACCTGAACAGGCTCAGGACTTCATTAAGGGTATGTATAAAAATGCCCTTACTAAATGGGGTTACGACGTAGATCAAATTAAATGGTAATTTCATAATTAACATTTAAGAGTTTCTGTAAATAAATTTCAGAGATTGAAGAGAGGCTTCGAAGGGAGCCTCTTTTTTTATTTGATACAGCATTTGCATTCTATTGAGATTCCTTTAACATCTTCTTTGCATATATAAACAAAGCTCAATTTTTGCGGCAGAATGACGATAAGGTAATATGGAATGTATACTCGTGCTATGGGAGCGCTTACATGGATAAGTCGCTGATTTTGATTATTGAAGATGATCTGCACGTAAATGATGTGTTAGCCGAGATGGCGCGCGTTTGTAATTATGATGTGGTTCAGGCCTACAACGGCAAAGAAGCTCTGGAACTGCTAGCCGTAAAAAACATCAAGCCGGTGGTTGTATTGTGTGATTTAAAAATGCCGGTGATGGATGGTATCGACTTTATCAAAGAATCCATTGTTAAAAATCTGGATCTCAATATTTGCCTGATAACCGCAAACAATGAGCATTCCTGTATTGTTGAAGCATTGCAGCTGGGTGTTGCCGACTATATTTCCAAACCGTTTAAGATTGGGGCTTTAACTGAAAAGCTTAAGCTCATGGTGGATATCGGAAAAAGAAAAAATGTTATTACAAGCGAATTATATGAAAACTCAGTTGTTAAAAATTCTATAAAAATAAATAATCTTTTAAAAGTTAAAAACTCTCAGAAATAAAAGACCAATAAACCTCTTAAGCCCGCGCCGACCACAGTGCTTTGTAGCGCTGTGGTATTAACCTGCTGGTAAACCCCGTAAACTTCCCCGCGAAGCGCCGTTGAAGTGGTGCCGATAAAGTAACTAACAAAAGCCCCCAGATTGCCGTTCAGAGTGGTAGAGCTGCCACCTGCGGTTCCGCTGGGGTAAGATGTTGAGCCCATTCCTAAAAGAACAAAAGGCCCGTAGATCACTTTTTTAGGATCCCGATTGGGAACCAGATTATAATCAAGATAACCACCCGCTAAAATTGTGGTGGTTGCACCCGCGCCAACATCGGTGCTGGTTGCGTCTGCGATAACTCCCACTTCAATACTGGAAAAATTCCAGCCATAGCGGCCATGCAGCGAAAATGTATTGCTCTGAAATTGATTGGCTTTTAAAAAATCGAATTGCCCGCCGATAGTTAATGAATTTCCGCGGGAAATGAAAACGTTGGATTTGTAATCCACATCCTGAGAGACCGATTCGGAAACCAATTCGTAGCTCTGACCTTCTTCAAGAGGGGTCTTAGTTTCAATGATAGCCTGATTTCCTTTCACCTTTTTAACAGTCACTTTCTCGGCGTAGGCAGACCCTGATGCCAGAGTGAAAAGGAGTAAAAAGCCTATTAAATACGAATGAGTTTCAATGGTGTTTTTCATAGTTTCATTATGAGAAATTCTGATTTATTTCTCAAGTCCAGACCCTCCAAATCCGATACAAATATCAGACAGGGGAGTGGCATGGCTTGGGGTGATATACCTGATTGGTCCTATGATTCTGTAAAATCCTTGCTTGAGGCTCTAAAAGCTGTCGAGCCGAGCACTTATCATCACTGTTTGCGTGTGGGTGAGTACAGCCGAAAATTAGCCGTCTCTATGGGCCTGAACGAATTCGAACAAAAAGTTGCAGAGTTTTCAGGACTACTTCATGACATCGGAAAAATCGGAATTGAACGGAATATTCTCCTGAAACCCGGAAAATTAGATGCCCACGAACTCGATGTTATGCAAAGCCATAGCATTATCAGCGAACAGATTATCCAGTCTTTTGCAACACACCCTTTTTTCAAACAGATTTTACCTGCCGTTCGTGGTCACCATGAAAGACTTGATGGCGCAGGTTACCCGGATAAATTAATGGGTGACGAAATTCCACTCATATCAAGAGTGATTCTGGTTGTGGATACCTACGATGCAATGTCTGTGGATCGTATTTACCGCAAAGGTCTGCCGGACGATATTATTTATGCAGAATTAAAACGCTGTTCAGGAACTCAGTTTGAACCTGAATTGGTTAAAATTTTCTTATCTGTGCATGAAGAGTGGAAAAAACAAAAAACCACCGACGAAGAAACATTCCATCACATTATCCGAAAAGTCGCTTAAATCTTATTCGTACTTTCAAAAATTTTATCCGCCGATTTTGCGATGAAGCCCTGGTAGAGCTGGCCATTGGTCATGGGATATCTTTTAGCAAATTCATAGTAACATCCGGGTATAGAATAAACACCATCACCAAATTGAACCTGAATTTCAGCAGCCATTGTGGAGCTTTGCTCCAGCAAATTCTGAGGTGATCCTTTGATCTCTCCCCCTGAGCTGTTGAGATTAAAGTTGTTCTGTTTTATGAAATCATTCAGACGCGTAATATCACTGAAAAGTTTTAACCTGTTGATACTTACAGTGAAATGATTGGGCCTGAAGCCATAGGCATAAACCCACGATGCGTAACCGCTTTCAAGCGCAAGCTTTGTGTAGGTGCCGTGACTGATAACCCAGTGTTTTCCACTAAATACAAACTTTTCATCCTGTACCGCTTCAGGTTTTATCTGGTCCACCAGCCCCGAGATCGTCTCTTGAACATAGGGAGACATTTTTTCCAGTTCAAGTTCTGAAATAAAGATTTTAGGCAGGCTTAAATCTTGATGTTGATAGTGTTTTGCGTACAACTTTTTTTCTTTAAAAAAGTATTCCCCGGCTTCCTCATAACCGTATTTTATAAAGTGCTGAGCCAGGGATTTGATACCCAGTTTCGGGTGCTTGAATGTTCTCAGCGCAATATGATCGTTCATAACAACTTCGCCGGCTTGGGCAAATAGGTTATGTATTTTCTGGGCCTGCGGGGTGATCTGAATGTAATCGGACCAAAGGGTATTCATGAATTCTGTTAGGTACTGAGGTGTTGGCATAGGCTTCCCATTTTAAGTAAAGATTTTAATAATACAGGTTTTACCAAATTTTTCAAATAAGACGGGTGACTAACTAATAGACAATGCCCCCTAGCGCTCTTAGTGTTGTACTTTAGACATCAAATTAGCTTTATAAGCAAAAGAACCCGTAATGAAGTTGGAATATTTATAGCAAGCTAAGTGACTATCATGCGTAATAGAGCCCGTAGTTACTCAAAAGGCATTGTCTTTGTATTGACCCTATTTATGGGGATGCTTGCCTTTGCTGAAACCAGTGCCACGCAAATGCCAAAGGGTGGAACCTCCGTTTATAGTCAAAACAAAGCTGCAAAAAACGATGAGTCTTTTCACGCCACACTGGATCTGGAAGTCAAAGCGATCAGTTATACAGAGTCTTCAAATGTGGACAGTAACTCTCAACAGCAGGCCCAGATCGGTCTGGATGTAAAAAAACAGGGTACGTTTTTCACCGAATCCAACATTGTTCTCGGAACTTTTTCAGAACCCCATAGCTTTTATTATGCGGCCCCAGAAGTTTATGCCGGCTATGGCAGCCAACAGTCCAATGTAGTTGTGGGCCGTAAGTTGGAAAATCTGAGTTTTGCAGATTCATTTTTTCATTTAGGGCTTATCCAGGCTAACTCCACAAATGACAATATTAACTTCATCGAGGGCGGCCTCACCGGAATAAGTGCCCGCTATTACAATGATAGTATGGGGCTGCTCGTAAACTATATGCCGATTTTTTTGCCCAACCAGGGCCCCCAGCTAAAAGCCGAAGACGGAAAAATTGTTTCTTCCAACCGATGGGCTTCGTCGCCTCCTTCAAAGTTTAAATTCGGAAATGAGCACAAGAATATCAACTATGCTATACGGGATTACAATATAGCTGACATTGTTTCCAACAGCGGCTTTATGCTTCACGGATTTATAGGGCAAAACAAAAAAACCCGTCCTGTTTTTCAGTTCACCTACGCTAAAAAACCTGTAAACGAAATTGCGTTATCACGTGACACATACAGTGATATTTCAAACTTTGAAGGTTATGTTTTTTTAACCCCGATTGTACTTACTCACGAAGTGCAGGCCATGGATTTAAATCTGGACTATGAAAACTTCAGTTCAACTTTCTCGTATTTAGCCGACCAACCCCAGAATATAGATGCTAAAAATTTAGAAGTTATGCAGAATCTTATGCCTCTTAAAGTTATCAGTTTTTATGC
>JAYTFA010000258.1:0-3276 GCA_043734765.1 Pseudobdellovibrio sp.
AGTGCCCGCGGTTTTATGGATGATGCCTATCCTGAATTATTTAAAAAACGCTGGGAATTCCGTCATAAGTTTTTAGGCGGACCGCTTTCAAGGTCAGACCGACAGGAGCGCTGTACGGGATCAGTCATGGGGTCGTTCGGGCGGGAATTGGATTTTGAGCTGTTACCGAGACTGTTTACGAATTTCCCGAAGGAAAAAATGGAAAAGGTGGCCGAAAGTATCAGGGCCTCGATTTTGGCCGGTATCAAAAATAATGCATGGTTAACCGAGCAAAGTAAAAAAGGTGCAATTGAGAAAGTAAGTACGGCCAAGCTGCAGCTGGTTCAGCCGACGTCTGATAAAGAATGGGATTTCAAACCTGTGCAGAAAATGAGTTCGAAACACCCTTATGAAAATTCTGTTAAATTGGCAATGGCCGGACATAAGCGGACATTTAAAAAATTACGAGAAGGTGTAAATCAGGAGGCATGGGGCATGGGGCCGCTGACAGTGAATGCTTACTATTCACCTGATAAAAATAAATTTGTTTTGCCGATAGGAATTTTACAGTATCCCTTTTTTATCAAAGAGGGTGACGTGGTTGAAAATTTAGGCGCCGTGGGAGCGGTGATCGGACATGAGCTTGGTCATAGTATTGATGATGAGGGTTCTAAGTTTGATTCAAAAGGAAAGCTCAAACAATGGATGGCCGACGAGGATATTAAAAAGTTTCAGCTGCGCGGAATGAAAATGAGCGAGCAGTTTAATAAAATCGGGCATAACGGAGCCTTAACTCAGGGTGAAAATATTGCAGATCTGGTTGGGTTAACATTTGCGTACAATGCTGCATTTCCGGAAAACAAAGGAAGTATTGAAGATAAAAAGAAATTTTTTGTGGCTTACGGACGTGTGTGGTGCAATGTTATGCGCGAAAAAACGAAAGAAATGCAACTCAAAACAGATCCGCACAGTCTGGGCTTTGCCCGAATAAACGAACAAGTTAAGCATCAGCCCGGTTTTCAAGAGGCCTATTCATGCAATAAAAACAATAAGCTTTATCTGGATGAAGCTGATCGTATCAAGATTTGGTAACTTAAGATGAGTGAGTTGGAGTTTTCAAAAATTGACTTAAAATTAAATCCGCTTGTTCCATTTCTTCCGGTATTCACCGGACATACACAAACGGTGCTGGGACACATTATTCCCTCGGACTACCCGGATTTAAAGCTAACCGAGAAAGTACTGAAGTTAGCCGATGGCGACGAATTACTTCTGGAATATTTTAATAATAACTCAGCCACGACTATCAGTATTTATCATGGCCTTGCCGGTGACTCTCAGGCGGATTATATGCGCAGAAGCGCCAAATTAGCTGGGGCTCTCGGGTGGAACATAATTTTAGTGAATCATCGTGGGGCTAATGTCAAAGCCACGTCACAAAAGACTTACCACTCAGGACGCGGCGAAGATGCCGGGGCGGTTATTGAGTGGTCTAAAGAAAAATTTGCGGGTAGTCGCCAGATTGCGCTGGGATTTTCAATGAGTGGCAGTATTCTTTTAAATCTGGTGTCGGGTCGGTACGGTAAAGTACAGCCGGATTACGCCATAGTTGTGAATGCACCTCTGGATTTAGCCCGAAGCGCACATTTACTGACAGTGGGGTTCTCTAAAATTTATGACTATCGTTTTTATTCAATTTTAAAAAAAATGATCATGAAGCGGGAAAGCATGGTCATGCCTTTTTTTGGAAGCACGATGGACATTGATCAAGCGTACACATCTAAAGCAAACGGCTTCAGTAATGCCATGGAATACTATGAAAAATGTTCGGTTTTAAATTATGTAAATCAAATTGAAACAAAGACATTTGTACTGGCTGCTCATGATGATCCCTTTATTGATGTAAAGGATTACCTAAGAGCAAAATGGAATAATAACGTTCATCTGACCTTTAAAAAATACGGCGGACATATGGGATATTTTGCAAATAAAAGGGATCCCAAATATGGTCATCGCTGGTTGGACCACTACTTGGGATCTGTTTTTGAAAAGATTCAGTCTATTTAATATTATTTGATTTGACGGAAGATCCACGTTTCATCCTTTTCAATTCTATTCAGGCCGGGCTCGGTCAATAATAGTAATTTGATTATCAAAAATAAAGCTTTCACAGCCTGATAGATGATGTAAAGAAAAACATTGATAACAATTGCTGCCTTCTTCAATAAATTATATAAGACAGAATTAAACTGATTCGCTAAATAGATTAAGCGAAGCCAATTTGCCTCTTCCCATTGTTCTTTGTACTCTCTTGCCGCTTTCATTTTGTCCTCCTCAGGTTGATTTTGCGGTTAAATAGCATAGTTTCACTACCCCATTCAGGGTTTTGAATTTTTGATTTAAAGATTTCTTTGAGTTTTTTTAGGCGACCGGGGCGAAAGCAGGTTTGGCAGGAGAGCTTACTGAGTGCCCGTCAATAAAAGATACCGAAAGAAGAAGATCATTAGAATCAAGTTGCATCTTCTGCATTATTTTTTTGGTTGTTTGAATCATGAAATCCTCCTTTCATTAATATAAATCCACTATCAAGCAGAATTTATTATCTTTCAACAAATTAAATTCTTTGACTCTCATTACCAAAACTTATTGGTTCCAAACTGGAATCGAAAAGTAAAAAAAGAGTGTAAATATCAAGATTCTAACTAGAATAAATGCATGGAAAACGTTGTTGATATTAAAAATGTATTTAAGTCGTACCAACTCGGCTCGACAGAGGTCCATGCCTTGAGTGGATTGTCACTGCAAATTAAAAAGGGTGAATTTGCCGCGCTCATAGGGCCCTCGGGATCAGGAAAAACCACATTGCTGAACCTGGTCGGTTGTCTCGATAATGCGGATAGCGGGGATATTCTGATAGAAGATATCTCGGTTCACGATTTAAATGAAGATCAGAAAAGCGAATTACGAAATCAAAAAATCGGATTTATATTTCAGTCGTTCAATCTTATTCCGGTGCTCAGTGTTTTTGAAAATGTTGAAATTCCGTTAACTATAAGACCTGACATGACCGACGAGCAGCGATCACAAAGAGTGATGTCGGCACTTAAAGATGTTGGGTTGGAAGAACTTCATCGGAATCGTCCTGATCAGTTGTCGGGAGGGCAGCGTCAGCGTGTGGCGATTGCAAGAGCTTTGGTGACAGAGCCTTCTTTGATTTTAGCCGATGAGCCCACTGCAAATCTGGATTCGAAGACAGCCCATCATATTATTGATTTAATGCTGGAACTGAATAAAAAA
>JAYTFA010000259.1:0-5158 GCA_043734765.1 Pseudobdellovibrio sp.
AGAATGGTTTCGGTTTCATCTGCTTCACGATTGTCGCCGAATGTAGTTGTTATCGGCACCCGCGACAGAGCTACATTCGACACCACAAAAATGGCCGCTGCAACTAATGCAAAACCTGCTGCCGGTATTTCCAATGAAGAACTTTTCTCTGCAAGACCGCGCACTCCGGAAAATCGCTATGTTTTTGATATGGGTCCCGGCGAAAAAATGGCCAAAATCATGAAACAAAATCTGAATGTGGCACTTATCGGAAAAATGAAATCCGGTAAAGACGCAAACTCTGCATGTAAAGACCCGGAAGCCAGCAGCAACTTTAATATTAAAACTCATCCACTCTGCGTTGGCGACTTCGGACATTATCGCGGTACTTTTGATAAGCCGAAAATCGTTATATTGGCCGACCCTGATGGCGTAGACGACATTTTAACTTCACGTGCTTTAACCGGTACCCGTGGTCAGTATTTACATGGCTTAATGCAGGATATCGGTGTGGATGATAATTATCTTGTTATCAAAACTGTTCCGTTCGGAATGGATGGCGCAACAGATGCAGAATGGAATGTGGTGCTTTCCCAGACCTCAGCTTATCGTCAGAAAATTTTTGAAGCTGTTATGGGCAATGGAAAAGTTGAACTTGTCATTGCCGATGGAAAATATGCAGCGCAGGAATTGGCAAAACTGAAATTAAGTGTTCCGCAGGTAACTGTTAACAGAGTGGGCTCTGAAAACAATTCAGGAATCAAAGAGGCCAGTGCTGAAATTAATAAACTTAAAAAGTTTAACACTTTTACTGCCAAAGCTCAGATGGCCAATATTCCAAGATCGCATCTCGGTTTTTTCTCCAGAGTATGGGAGGGCACAAGCGGAACACGTGTTCTTGATTCTAACTCTGCGGCTGATGCCGGTAGCGCTTTTGCCATCATTGTACCATCATGGGTTTATGAGCAAAAAAACGTGGTGCAGGATAAAGATGAGCGCGAAGCAATCAACAGTTTAAAAGATAATCTGGAGCAAAATGCATTGCCCCGTGCCGATGAAAAGTTTATTGATTTTATCAAGCGACACGGCGGAACTGACAGTTCTTACAAGTTGTTCCTGAACTTTCTTAACATTTCTTAACATTGCTTAACGTTACTTAAGACTTGCTGAACAAATTACAAAGGCCCCTATAACTATTATGGTAATGGGGGGTTTTTGTTGTAGCTTAGTCTGAAGTTGGGCATAAAAACTGATGCCCAAATCAGTATTTTCTCTATTGTTGGCTCTTTTATTTTCCCTCACAAGCCGCGCCGGTGTGACATTAAACAGCCAGTGCACAAAAAACAGCGTCGGGGGGCTGACCGAAGGCTTAAATATCAATACACCCTACACGATTGCATCGGTGTCGAAGGTTTTTACCACACACTGGGCCATTAACAGATTGGGTCCTCAATATCGCTTTGCCACAAAAGTTCATATTGCATCTGTGGGAATAAATATTTTTGACGTTCACATGCAGGGCTCTTTGTTTCCGTATTTTGACAAGGATATGTACCAATTTTTAGTGGGCGAACTTAACAAGCTTGGGATCAAGCAAATCAGAAATTTAACCTACGATGAAAGTTTTTTGTATTCGACGGATGTTCGCTATAATGCTCTGTTGGCCCACGGAAATGATGACCAGAATATTATTCAGATCATGAAGGATCTTCGGCACGATACACTTACGCTCAACTCCGATTTGGCGGCACTTAATGCTAAAGCTCTCGACGTTGAAAAACTGAAACTTCCTGATTCTTTAAATCTTAGTATCAGGGATATACACTTTCTGAGCGCTATTGATTTTTTTCCCACCTCCGATACTCATTCATTTTCTTTGAAGTCCTCTGAGTTGTTTCGGAACCTAAAAGAAATGAATCGCAACTCTCATAACTTTGCAGCAGATAAAATATATAAAAAACTCAGTGAAAAAGAAAATTACCGGGATTTTATCGAAACTCGCCTCGTTAATGTAAGGCCCGATGAAATTAACCTTTACAATGGCTCTGGCTATCCGCTTGTTCTGAATTCAAATAAAGTTTATAACGAGGCCTCGTGCGCAGCGGTTCTTGAGATGATGGCGGATTTACGAATCTTAATGCTCTCAGCAGGCCTGGATTTTAAGGATGTACTTCCTGTTGCCGGTAAAGATAATAGTGCGGATGGCGACAGTAGTGTTACCAAGATTTATGGAAGTGTACAGACGTCCGGTGTTCTGATTGCAAAAACCGGGTCGGTTATCGATACGATCGCTCTTGCGGGACTCATAATGACCGAAAATGAAAATACATTTTTTCAGACAAGTTTTAAAGTAGATGCTAATCCGGAAGACAGAGTCATGGCCTATAATAATATAAAGAGCTGGCTTGCGAATGAACTTATAAAAGACAAAAAGAAGAGCGAATTAGATCAGTACCAACCCAAAATCTTTTTGCCGTTTGACGGCCGCAGTGGGCTGCAACCGATAGATTCTTTCAGACTTCTTAATTAACCGAAAATCTTTTGAAAAAACGATTTAACTTTTTGCGATAAAGTCGCAGGTTTTGGTCGCTTGTAACCCGAAGAATTACTTCTGAAGTTTTTATTATTCGGCTTACTTGCCACAACGGGCTTACTTTTTGCCTGAGGTTGCTTGTTTTCAGATTTAACATAACCGGATTTCAACTGTGGTTTTGAAGGATTAAATTTGATGGGCTTGTCAGGATTTTTTTGAGCCTTTGGAGCGCTCACGTCGGCCTTGAGTTCTGGTTTTTTATTCGGATCATAAGTTGGTCTGCCTTGAGGTTTTTCATAAGGTTTTCGATCTCCCGGAGATTTACGATCACGTTCCTGAGGTCGTCCGCTGCGAGGCTTGTCAAATTTATTTCTAAATGAAGCGTCTTCATACTTAAGTGATTTAAAACCTTTAATTAATTCTGCATCTTCCAAATAAACCGCCTCAATTTTTTTCTTAGTATAGTCTTCTACACGCCCCAAAGAATCAATATCTCTATCGCTGATAAAAGAGAAAGCTTTACCTTCTCTTCCGGCTCTTCCTGTTCTACCGATACGGTGAACATAAGATTCTGCATCCTGTGGCATTTCATAATTTATAACAACGTCAACGCCGGTTATGTCCAACCCACGAGCTGCCACATCAGTTGCAACAAGTATGTTCTGATCATTTTCAGCCTTGAACTTCTCGATAACATGATTTCGCTGGCTTTGACTCATTAAACTTGAAATTCCCATAGCCGGAATCTGATTATCCAATAAAAACATCGCAACGCGATCGACATTATGTTTGAAATTGGTAAAAATCATGGCCTGCTTCGGATTTTCTTTTTTCAGGATTGAAAGTAAATATTGAGGCTTTTCATCATTGCCAAGATGTACGATAAAATCCTGAACATTTTCAGCTTTGGCCTGATCTCGGCTGATATTGATTTCCACCGGTTCTGCACCGAATTGATAAGCCGTATTTAAAACGTCAAAATTCAGGGTGGCACTGAAAACCAAAAACTGCCGGTCGTTAGGGACTCTTCCGAGAACATATTTCATGTCGTCTTTAAAACCCATGTCAAACATGCGGTCGGCCTCGTCAAAAACAATGGCGCGTACCTGTTTTAAATCGACAAAATTTTCCTTATACAAGTCAATAAGACGGCCAGGAGTTGATACAATAAATTGAAGACCCGATTGCAATGCTTCTTTTTGTTTTTCATAACCGGTGCCGCCATAAAGCGGATAACTTTTCAAACCACAACCATTGGCAAGCTTAATAACATTTTCATTAATTTGATCAGCCAGTTCCCGGGTAGGAACCAGAATCAAAACGAAGCTTCGAACATTCCAATCTTTCATGGCCCGCGGGCTTTCAGGATCAGTTTGCGTTTTAAGAATTCGTTCAATTAAAGGAATTAAAAAAGCTGCCGTTTTTCCCGTACCTGTCTGGGCCAAACCGGCAACGTCTTTGCCTTCGAGAATATGAGGGATCGTCTGCTCTTGAATTGCAGTCGCCTCTGCGTAGCTGAGTTTTTCGATAGCGGCATTGAGTCTTGGGTCTAAATTAAGGTCTGAATACTTCATGTGGCTTTCTGTGATATTAGATCGCGGTCATTGTGTCACGCTTGAAGCCCTTTGCGCAATGTGCAAACTAGTTTCCTTGTAAAAATTTGAGTAGCTCCTGAGTAAATTCTTCGTATTTTTCATAATGCACCCAATGGCCGGCGCCTTTAATCTCAACACCTCTTATCTGAGGGTTAATTTTCATCATTTTCTGAAACTCTTCGCGTCCCAAGACATGTGATTTTTCGCCTCGAACCAGGAGAACAGGCATTTTAAAAGAACTGACCTCGAGCCACCTATCGGTTTTATGACTTTCCTTTGCGGTCTCAATGATGCCCTGTTTAGAGAATTTCCAATCATAGACCCCTGATTCTTTTTCCTCGATATTTGCTTGTAAAAAAGTAAGCAGAACCTTCGGGTTTTCACTGGGAGTAAAGTGTTTTAAAAAATCATTTTCAAAAAAAACTTTTACATTTTCTTTCGATGTGAATGGAGTTGGCACTATATTCAGCATTCTTTCATAATACTTATATGAGTCGACGAATATGCCGGCACCCATATCTTCAATTGTTAAAGTTTTAACTTTATCGGGGTATTTATGGGCGAAAGCCATCGCAACCCGTCCGCCCAATGAATGGCCAACCAGGTGAAAGTTTTCCCAACCTAAATCATTTGCAATTTTGTGCAAGTCTTCAGCATAGTCTTCAAGAGAATAATCTGATTCAGGTTTAAAAGAACGGCCGTGGCCCCGCTGGTCGTAAATAAGGCACTGATACTGATTTTCTAACTTATTGGCAATTTTTCTCCAGTTAGCGGAAAAGGCCATAAGACCGTGCAAAAAAACGATTCTTTGCTGAGTATTCGTGCCCAAAACTGAATAATTAAAATTATCTATGTACACTTCACTTTAAGTACTCGACTTGAATTCGAAGCTCAATTAAAAAATAAGAATGCCGAATCAGGATCACGCTTCGTTATTGAAGCTCTACATTTTAAAACTTCAGCAAATGATGGGCGATATTGACTCCCACGCCATGCAAATTCTGAAGCGCCTGAAAGACGCAAAATTTGAGGCCTATTTGGTCGGCGGCGG
>JAYTFA010000260.1:0-8465 GCA_043734765.1 Pseudobdellovibrio sp.
GAAGAAAATTGAGGTCCGGAAACTATTTTTTGTAACTAAAAAATCGCAAAAAAAAAGAGACTCGGATGAGTCTCTTTTCTGTTTACTTGGACATTGGTCAGTTATTATTTACACCAAGGAGCTGTGGGCATGATTTGGCAGATAGCCTGACATAATGCCGGGTCTCCTAATGGACATTCAGCACCGCCCGGTGGATTTCCCGGATTTCCCGGTGGGGGATTTCCTGGAGTTGAGCTTACGGCGCCGACATTGATATCTAATGATTGAATGGTGCCATTAGCATCTGTGGCTTTGATTGCAGCCGTACCTTTTGCTACTGCAGTTACTAAACCTTTAGCATCAACAGTAAATACCGATGGGTTAGTGGATTCAAATTTAACTTCGCCGGAAGAATTTTTTAAAGACATCTGCAAGGTTGCTTTTTCTTCAATTGTTGCCGCAGACGGAACAATCCAAGATTTCTTAGCCAATAAAGTGTCGACTGCTGCAAAGGCATCGATACGACAGTTACAAGCTGTTTCAATCTGAACTTTAGCACCTGTTGTTTGAAGTAAGGCTTTGATCTCAGCACCTGTTAATGTCGCATCCTGAGCTTTTAAGAATGCAACTAAACCAGCTACTAAAGGAGTGGCCATTGAAGTACCTGACATGTTTGAGTACTTGTCGCCGGGAATTGTTGACATGATGTTTTCGCCCGGAGCCGCTAAAGAAACTTTAGCTTTACCGTAGTTAGACCAAGATGGTTTCGCATCGGTAGCACCCGAAGCGGCAACAGTGATCATATTCGGTAAACCTGCATTTGCCGGGTAAACATCAGACGTATCATTATTTTTACCGTCGTTGGCCGCTGCAGTTACAAAAATAATTCCGGCTTTTTCAGCTCGTTCAATGGCTTCTACTAATGGTTTAGCAGTCGTCAGTGGAACCGAAGCGCCCCAACTGGCAGAGATAACCTGAACTTTGTGTTCGATTGCGTAATCAATAGCTTTGATACCGCCTTCTAAACTTCCTGATCCGTCAGCGCCTAAAAATCTTAAAGGCATGATTGAAACTTCAGGTGATAAACCCTGTGTTCCGCCATCAACTAAACCGGTAGCGCCGATGATTCCGGAACAGTGAGTTCCATGACCCGGATTTTGTGCAGAAGTCAGATCCATCGGATCTGCATCGTTATCGCGGAAATCATAACCGGCAACCATATTTGGTGCTAAATTTTTATGCTTATAATCTGCGCCCGTATCGATAACGGCCAATAAAACATTTCGGCTACCTTTGTTGCCTGCACGTTTCCAGGCTTGTTCCGCATTAACTTTGGTCAACGCATATTGTTCTTTTAATGCCTGAGTATCAATCGAGTTTGAAAAAGCTCTGATTTTGAAATTGGGAACAACATATTCAACATTTTTGTCAGAGTAGAGAGCTGCTAAAGTTTTAGCTTCAGTAGCTTTAGTGATATCAACTTTTACCAATTTGCCGGGACGATGAATCCCCTTCATCTCAAGCCCGAAAGATTCGGTCTGCATTGAAGCCATATTGTTAAGCGCGGCTGTATTTTTATATTTTACTAAATATTCGCCTGCTGTTGAAATTTGTGCTGCTAATAATAGAGCTAACGAGAGACCTAGGGTCTTTTTCATTTTATTTCCTTCCGTGAAATAGATGGTTCCGACTTGGAACCGTTTAACTTTCCAAGATCGTATCCCGACTTTTTTATAAAAAAATAGTAAATAATTTATTATTATTTACTTTACGCACCTAGACATTGGTTGAGCTCTCCGAAAATTGGAAGAACATAGCTCCATATGACATTCATTGAAGTTTTGATTTTATCTTTTATCGAAGGCCTGACGGAATTTTTACCCGTTTCCTCTACAGGACATTTAATTCTAGCAAATGCTTTTTTGAATTTACAGCCTACTGATTTTACTAAAGCGTTTGATGTGATCATTCAGTTCGGCGCCATATTAGCGGTGGTCTATTTATATAAAGATAAATTGAAATGGAACTATAAGTTTTACAGAAATGTGACGCTTGCGTTTATCCCCACTGCCATTATCGGTTTTTTATTTAAAAATAAAATAGATTTATTACTCGAGAGCACAACCGTAGTTGCGGTTTCACTTATTTTAGGCGGTTTTGTTTTGATCGGCATAGATTTGTGGTTTAAAAATAAAGAAACTCGCGAACTCGATGATAAATCTTCTCTTTTGATCGGTGTAATTCAATCGGTTGCCATGATTCCCGGGGTATCCAGGTCGGCCGCTACGATTGTGGCCGGGCAATCCTTCGGACTTTCCCGCGAGAAGGCCGCTGAATTTTCGTTTATTCTGGCCATCCCAACATTAGGCGCGGCAACACTTTATAAACTCTGGAAAATCCGCAGCATCATCGACTCCTCGCAGAGTTTGAATCTTTTTTTAGGAGTTTTATTTTCATTTGTATTTGCGGTTATTGCGATCAAATTTTTTATTTCTTTTCTTAACAAACACGGTTTTAAATATTTCGGATATTACAGAATCGCAATGGGAGCCCTTGTTTTGGTATTAACTTATTATGGAGCTATATGAATAATGCTAATGTTTATTCGCTTGAGGCCGGCCAGAGATTTATATCAAATGAACTCCAGGATTTTCTGAACACTTTCGTTATGGGTCTGCCGAACTGGAAATGGCTGGGGCTGATTGCCGCGGTTATCGGACTTTACTTTATCCGGATTATATTTTTGTGGCTCATTATTAAATTAAAGAAAGCACAGGGTTATTTCCCGCAAAATACATTCATGCAGTTTTTTTTAGATCAGGAAATTGAAAAAGGGCTCAGTTGGATTTTTGTCAGTACCGCGGGTTTAGTTATTGTTGATTCCCTTGAGCTTACTGCAAGTCTCGACAAGTACTTTGTGATTATCATTAAATTATTTTTATCGGTTAATGTGCTTCGCACTTGTTATGTTGCGGCTTCAGCTTTCGGTTTGTCAATTCAGGAATGGGCTAAAACTTCTGAAACCCAACTTGACGATCAGTTAGCCCCTTTCGCCAGTAAAACTTTAAAAGTTTTAGTTATTGTTGTAGGTTCGTTAATTGTTTTACAGAATTTCGGAGTCAACGTAACGGCGCTCCTGGCCGGACTCGGTATCGGAGGCGTTGCACTTGCCTTTGCTGCGCAGGATACCGTGGCCAATGTTTTCGGAACCATCACTATTTTATTGGATGTTCCTTTTAAATTGGGCGATGTGGTCAAAATCGGCGACACCGAGGGAACTGTAGAAGAAATAGGATTCCGATCAACTCACATCAGAACTCTTTATAATTCTTCAGTGGCCCTACCGAATTCGGTTGTAGCAAAAGAAAAAATTGATAACCTCACAAAGCGAAATGGCTGGGTCCGGTTCCGCCACATCATCGGCTTTACCTATGATGCCAACCCCAAAACAATGCAGCTGTTTGCTGATAATCTTAAATACCAATTATTACAGGATCCGTCGGTTGATCGCGAGCGCGTTGCCATTCACTTTAACAGTTTCGGGGATTCCTCTTTAAATGTTATCGTTAATTTTCACTACAGCCTGAAGGCGGATGAAGTGGACCTGGCCAAAATCGGAGGTTATCTGAATCTGATTTTTAATATGGCCGAAGAACAGAAGTTGTCTTTTGCTTATCCCACACGGACTCTGATCATGCAAAACCAGGAAAAAAACTAAAAAGTACTAAGCCAGTTTTTGTATTGTATGAAATGAAAATCTGATTCTTCGGAAACGATCTGCACCCGTTTTTTTTCTTTTTGATCTTCTACAAGGCTGCACATTAATTGGTATTTTGATTTAACAATCACTAAAAAGTATCCTGCAATCCAGCTCGGAACCACGTCTTTGAAATAAAGGCCGCCTTCCGAAAGATCTATACTTGTCGTAGCGAACTCTTTGTTGTTACTTCCCAGTAAAACACAGGGAACAGCGACGTCGAGGCGCTGGTGCAAACGAGGCTGTAAGACCTTATTGGGCTTGATAATAAAATAGCCCGTGTCCGACATGGAATCATTTCTGGCTTCAATGACAGGGTAATCTGTGCTCGAGTTATGAGGATCGAGATCCAACTTTTTTAATAAATCGGCATGGACTTCTTTATCGAGGGGTAGCCATTTATCTTCATTTTTTCTGCAGATTTTAACAAGTCTGAGGTCGCTATCGGAAAGGCTCTTAAGCAGTAAATGCACTTCTGAATCGTTTAAATTATATAAAGTCCAGGATTTTAAGGGGTTATGTAATGCCCATAATGTTGATGCTACTGAATCCAAATGTGACCTCACACCTAGAAGTTACCGCCATGTATTGTCACTGTCAAAATTATATACAACTCAAGTGCAATATAATGTTGTTTATGTGGGTTTAAGTCTTGCTTCTAAGTAAAGTACCCCATGGCGGCTAGGATCCCCCCCCCAAACCTGGCCGTCTTTTTTTTTACTTTTTTTTAAAATACAGTTAGGCTGAAGCTGATGAAACTCATCAGCTTTTTTATTTTTTTTTACAGCGCTTCGCTTTTTGCCTCTGAGGGCGTTTTTCACATTGTCATTGATCCCGGTCATGGCGGAGTAGATTTAGGTGCCGTGCGGGATTCGTTTATAGAGTCTAAAATTGTTTTGCAAATTTCGCAGAAAGTAAAAACTCTTCTGGACCGGCAGAAAAATATTACCGCAACTCTCACCCGTTATGATTCTTCCGGCCTATCACTCAAAAAACGCGTTCTTTTTGCCAATGAAATGAAGGCGGATTTATTTGTAAGTCTGCATGCCAATACTTCTAATTCAGAATATGTTCGGGGTATGGAATTCTATTTTAATTCGCATAAGCCCGGATCCCCCGATACCTACGAACCTCACCTGACTAATAACCAGACGCCGACTAATATTGAGGTTGTCGAAAAAATAAAAAAAGACTTTCTGTTTTACGACAAAACCGAAAAAAGTTTGATGCTGACAAAAGCTTTTAAAGAAAAATCCTCTGAACAAGAGCAAAAAAGCATCATTAAACGGGCCCCGTTTTATGTGATCGAACATACGGCCATGCCTTCAATTTTAATTGAGTTGGGATTTATCTCCAATCGTCGCGAGGCAAAAAAACTGACTACAGAAGACTACCAAAATGAAATGGCTCAGTTGCTCACCTCCGCTATTCTTAAATATAAAGAAAAGAGTGACAAACTCAAAGCTCTGTAAGAGAAATACTATCTATGAAACGACACGACTCACGCCTAACAAATCAGTTGAGAAATATTAAAATTACCCCGCATGTTCTCGATTATGCCGAAGGTTCGGTTCTGGTCGAATTCGGAAAAACAAGAGTTCTGTGCTCTGCCAGCTATGAATCAAAGGCACCGCAGTGGCTGGCGGGCTCCGGCGCAGGCTGGGTTACCGCTGAATATGGGATGCTGCCGCGCTCAACCCACACCCGCATAAAACGGGAAAAATCACAGACCGGCGGACGTACACAGGAAATCTCCAGATTAGTGGGTCGTTCTTTACGCTCTTGTGTTGATTTAAAAGGTTTGGGCGAAAAACAGATCACAATCGACTGCGACGTCATCAATGCAGACGGCGGAACCCGAACTGCTGCTGTGACCGGAGGTTTTGTAGCACTTGCTTTTGCGCTGAAAAAATTAAGCGATTTATCGGAAATTAAAACTTTTCCGTTGAAGCACTATGTTTCTGCGATTTCTGTGGGCTTACATGAGCATAATAATATTATTACCCCGATACTCGATTTAAATTACGAGGAAGATTCTGACATCGGCACCGACATGAATTTTGTAATGACGGATAAAAACGATTTCATCGAAATTCAGGGCACTGCTGAAGAAGGTACTTTTTCTAAACAACAACTGCTTGAAATGATGACTCTGGCCGAAATCGGCTGCCAGAATTTATTTACAGAGCAGGAAAAATTAATCGGTTCATTTTTTCCTTTAAAGCGTTAGGAATTGGATATGGAACTTTGGATTGCCACAGGCAATAAAGGTAAATTAGCCGAGTACAAGCTGACTCTCGGAAAAGTTCCTGAAATTAAAGTTTTCTCACAAAGCGATCTGCCTTATTTCACCCCAAGACCGGAAGACGGCCTGACCTTTTTAGATAATGCACGGATCAAAGCGAAATCAGTAAAGGCCCTGAAATCAGAGCACTGGGTTTTAGGCGAGGATGCCGGCCTTGAGGTTGAAGGTTTAAATCATCTTCCGGGAATCCACTCTGCACGCTACGCAGGCCCACACGCACGTGATTCCGAAAATATCGCTAAGTTATTGAAAATGATTCAAATTCGCTCAAGCGCAAACAGAAAAGCCCAATTTAAATGCGTTACAGTTGTTTTAACTCCTCAAAATGAGGAGTGGATCTTTGAGGGGTTATTAAAGGGGAAAATAAGTACAAAAGTAGCAGGCACGTTAGGCTTTGGCTATGACCCGATTTTTATTCCCGAGGGCGAAACAAAAACCTTAGCTGAATTGGGACCTGCCTATAAAGTTCAGAAATCTCATCGGGCTATGGCACTGGCTGAGTTTTTAACCAAGCTTAAACACTCGAATCTGATTACCTAAATTTCAAAAATAAATTCAGATATCACAGTGACACTTGTTAAGAGAGCTGATACTTTTCTTAACAACTTATCTTGATAACACTAAAGAGGTTTTATGTCGTCGCTTTCGAACTTAAAAATCTTTGCCGGTAATTCTACAAAATATTTAGCTACTGAAGTTTCACGATTGATGGGCGTCCCGCTGGGACAAAGCCAGGTGAATTCATTTGCCGACGGCGAAACCCAGGTTGAAATCAAAGAAAGTGTCCGCGGTAAGCATGTTTTTATAATCCACAGCACCTGCTCTCCCGTGAACCAAAATTACATTGAATTGTTTATTATGCTAGATGCTCTCAAGAGAGCATCCTCTGCCTCTGTTACTGCCGTAATTCCTTACTATGGTTACGCCCGCCAGGATCGAAAAGTGGCGCCGAGAGCTCCGATTTCGGCTAAATGTATGGCCGATCTTTTAACAACAGCCGGTGCCGGTCGGGTTGTTTCTGTAGATCTGCATGCAGCTCAGATTCAAGGCTTTTTCAACTGCCCGTTCGATCATTTATTTGCGACCCCCACTCTGGCCCGGGCCTTTAAGGAACAAGTTGGACTCGGAGACGACATTGTCACAGTGAGTCCTGATGCCGGTGGAGTGGAAAGAGCCCGCGCTTTTGCCAAACGAATTGATTCAAGCCTTGCCATTATCGATAAACGCCGTTCGGGACCGAATGATGCAAAAGCAATGCATCTGATCGGGGATGTTGACGGTAAAACAGCTGTAATTGTAGATGATATGATTGATACGGCCGGCACATTAACACAAGCTGTTGACAGCCTACTTAAAAATGGTGCAAAACGAGTGTTCGCCGTTGCTACCCATCCCGTGCTTTCCGGTCCTGCGATCAGCAGAATTCATGAAAGCCGGATTGAAAAAGTTTTTGTGAGTGACACAATTCCTTTAACTGACGCGGCGATTGCTTCCGGAAAAATCCAGGTTATTTCAGTAGCCCCGGTTTTAGCAGAAGCAATTAAGAGAATTCACGATCATGATTCGGTGAGTTCATTATTTGATTAAAGAGTTTTTAATTAAGAGTTTAAAGATTTTAAAAAGTTAAGTTAAACAAAAATGACAATGGCCTCAGGCAAGAACATGGTGTTCGGGTTTGGAGGAAGTAGTCGGGAGAAAAAAATGAAACAAAGAATAGAATTAACAGTTGAAGCAAGAACTACAGGACGTGCAGAATCTCGCAGCCTGAGAGTAAATAAAATGGTTCCGGGTGTAATTTACGGAGCAATCGAAAACGCTCATATCTCACTTCACGTTAACGACATCATTAAGTACAATTCACGTGCTTATGAGAATGCTTTATTAAATATTAAAAGTTCCAACCCAAAATTAAACGGTAAAATTGCGCTTATTAAAGACGTTTATGTTCACCCGCTTACAAGAAGACCTGAACATGTTGATTTGTTTGCTCTGGACATGACAAAAGAAGTTCGCGTATCGGTTGAAATTAAACTTGAAGGTAAAGCCATCGGTATTTCTGAAGGCGGTCTTCTTAACATCGTGGCTCGTCAGGTGGAAGTTGAATGTTTACCTACCGAAATCCCGGACTTTATCGTTGTAGACGTTTCTAATCTCGGTGTCGGCGATTCTATCCATGCTTCGGAATTAACTATTCCGGCAGGTGTGAAGTTGATTTCCCGTCCTGAATTAACAATCGCAGCGGTTGTTGAACAGGAAGAGGAAGTTGTAGCAACTCCGGCAGCAGCAGCAGCTCCGGTTGCAGGTGCCGCTCCAGCAGCGGGTGCAACAGCAGCTCCGGCAGCAGGCGCTAAAGCCGCAGCTCCGGCAGCGGGTGCAAAAGCCCCGGCCGCAGCGAAGCCAGCAGCTAAAAAATAGTTTTTGAAT
>JAYTFA010000261.1:0-7448 GCA_043734765.1 Pseudobdellovibrio sp.
CGCCGCATGGCTAAAGATAAAGCGGCGGGAAATTTTTTTCTAGGAAAAAATATTGGATCAAGTTTCTATAATGTGTTTCCACCCCAACCAACGCAGAAACAAGTATTTCTGGCGACATTATTTTTGGGCGTCTTGTTAACGGTATTTAGTCTTATTGCAACTGCGCTGAGTGATCCCGCGCTTAAAAAACTGGGGTTGCAAGAAAAAAAACTAAATGCACTACTGGACGACCTTGAAATTACGCTTTTGATTCATTTCAAACGCAAAATTAAAGGTATTGTATTGGCCGCGCAAGCTTAGGCTACGCACCCAGAACCTGCTGCCAGGACTTCTCTTTTAGCCGCTCCACCATATTCAGAGTTTGAGAACACTCTTGTTTAAGGCATTCAGTACAAAAATTCACTATAAAGAAAAAAATTAAGTCTTCAGCTTCTAATGACACTGTTTTTTAACTCGACATTGAGGCATAAAAAACACAACCTATTAAGCATGAGAAAATGGCACCGCTGGATAAGTATACCAGCCATTGTATTTTTACTGGTCGTATCTGTTTCAGGGCTTGTACTTCAAGTTAAAGGCTTTCTGAACGAGGATGAAGAAAAAGCTGAACAAATTGAGAGTCAAAAATCAAAAGTTTCTCTAAACTCATCGCTTGAGCTTGCTACAAAATTTGGATTGGCAAAAAAAGCTATATTATCTAAATATGGCAATATCGACATTAAAAAAGTTGAAATCGAACTTAGACAAAGCCCTGCTATCATCTCACTTTACACTGATGAAGACAAACCAAGAGTCATTCAAATTGACGCTGATACGTTTCAATTTATTTCTGAAAAACCTGACAATACAGACACTTTCTGGATCAAGCTTCACTCAGGAGAGCTATTGGGCGATGCTGGTCGAAGCGTTGGAATTTTCTCTGGACTTGCTCTATTATTTCTTACGATAAGCGGCTGTTGGATTTATTTTCAGATGTACCAGCGCCGCCCAAAGAATAGCCCGTTGTGGAAAAGAGTCTTTTGGTGAAAATAATGAAGTTTGGAATTTGTATTTTAGTTTTCTTAATCAGCTTTTCAGCATCAGCAGCACAAATTACGGGGTCGTACTCGCTAACGGGTAACTCATCTGTTGAGAATACGCAGAAGTATTACTTCGGGCACAAGCTCCAACTTAATCTAAAAAATGAAGGTTCTAGTCATTCGCTGGATTTTCGGGACGAAAACTATTCAGAGGCTTCTTATCATGGCACTGACGCAAACGAAGTTGTCGTCGAGAATAAAGCTGAGACACAGCTGAACTATAATTATGCTTTTAATGAAAATGTATCTTGGTTTGTGGGCGCGCTTCATCACGCAAATTACACATTTCGTGATACCTATTCTTGGTATTTGACGGGACTTGGTTTAAGCATTTCTCCGTATGAGCTGTTTTCACTTTTAGCAACATTTAGTGCAATCCAAAGAGGTCAGGGCGGTCGAGTATTTTTTGACGGCTCTCTTGGTTTTGAAAAAACAGTTTTCCCTATGTTTTCAGTTTTTGGAGCTTTACACCGCTATGAAAATTGGGGTGAAAGTGACACCTCACCGAGTAAAAAAACTGAATTTGAGTTTGGTTTAAATCACACGCCTTCAACGCGTTTTTCATTTGGGTTTTCATATTTTCAACACACTCAGGATGGCGACCCACTTGATGCATTTTCCGCTTATAAGCTAAGGGCTGCCAATTTGTTTTAGCTTCTATTCATATGGAGCCTTGATTTTTTAAGGAGATGAAAAATGATTAGCGGAATTCAAGACGTTTACTACAGTGTCACCAATCCGAAACAAGCAATCAAGTTTTACACTGAGGCGTTGGGCATGCGCCTCGTGAATGAAAATGAATTCTGGATCGTTTTAGACTGTAACGGCGTTACCGTGGGACTTCATCCCGAGAAAAATCCGATTCCACATATTCCAAGAGATAGTCATGGAGCCCATGCGGGCGCCACACTTACACTGAAGTCTGACAACATTCTCGAGGATCGAAAAAAGCTTGAGAGTTTTGGTGCCAAGATTTTAGGTGAAGAAGATCAGCATTGGGGACATATGCTTGTGTTTGAAGACCTAGACGGGAATGTTCTGAAGTTGATGCATCCTAAACACGACCACTAAAGAATTTGTCAATTTTTCAAACCCCAAAGGAATCATAATGTAGTGGTGGTAAAAAGCCGTTATTTTCTTTTAGTCACACTGTGTTTTCTGCTGTGCGGGGGCGCCGTTTACATTTGGCACCAACCGCGTGTCGAAAACACTCCAAAGCGGTTTAATCTTGCAGAAATTGTAAATATAAAAAATGAAGAAAAAAAATCTATTAAGGCAATTCCGGCTTCAACAGATTCAAGCGTAGTAGATTCGAACGAGCAGGCTTCGGATTTTGAATTCTGGGAACATAGAAAAAAAATATCAAATGATGAGTTGCAAAATTTTATTGAGCAAGATGACATCTGCAAATTAATAATCAGCGAAGCTGCTTTAAAAGATGGGGTCTTGGCTCTATTAAAGGCGCCTGACAAAATAAAAGTGGATGCCGAAAAAGATAAAATGTTGGAAGAACTTTTTGGTGGCGCAATGAAAGGAACAGAAAGCAAAAATGAAAATGCCGACTTAATATTGGATTATTACAATGCTTTGCTCTTCGCAGATTTGCTCATGCCTGTTCAGGGAATATATAAAGATTTGAACAGAGCTGATATCATGTTGGCTGATCTTGAAGCTCGTGACCCCGATAATGGGGCCTATACATTTTTTAGAGCTTTTGTATTGCATAAAAAAAATGTAGATAATACACAAATAAAAAATGAATTTCTGAAGAGTTTTCACGCTCCTCGAATAAATTTTTTTATTACGGATATTACGCAAAGAATTTTAGAAAAATCGTACAGTAGTTCGGCTTATTATCATTTAGCGACGGAGTCTATGAGGCAAATGCCCATTCCTGATTCTTATTCTGTATATAAGTTATTACAGGAGCTATTAAAATCATCGGATGTAGCTTTTAATCAAGGTGCCTATAGTTTAGGAATGAAAATGATGGAACCTGGGCTGCGTGTAAAAGGAGAGAGAGATTTTGTATTTTGGGATGGGCTTGAATATACGCTCGGATTTAATATTGTGAGATACTCCTCAAAAGTTGCGTATCCCGATTTACCCAAAAAAAAGTATAAAGACTACCGAGATCCCATACCTGCATATTTAATTGATCGGCAGACTTTGTTCGATCTGGGGGCCAAAAACATGGTTAGCTTCAGCGATTTTTTCGATAAATTAATTAAAGAAAAAACTTGTCTACGCGAAGCCTATGATAAAGCCGTGAAAGAAGACGAGCAAAACTACTTGAACTTTTTAAAATGAGTTGATTTCGATTAATTTAGATTCAAACCGCAAGTATTTTTAAGAGCGTTAAAAAAGTCTTGTTGTTGATCAATATAAACTGCGTGAGATGCTCCGCTTAATATCACAAATCGATTTGGCTCATTTGGATCTTGTAATAAGTGATTTATAACCCGAAGTTCGAGCGGCGAAAATAGGCCGTCTTCTTCTCCGTAGATACCACAAAAATGTGTTCTGTTCATATTTACGAAATCAGATTGATCAAGTAGAAAATAATTTTCATTTTTAATAAAACTCCGAGTTGATACGGAAGGATTAGCAAGTGGCTTTTGATCTGAAATTGCTTTAAGTGGATTTGATTTTAAAATATCAAACAAAGCCACCGCATTAGCAGTGTGAACTTTAGGAGAATAAAGCCCGGCGTTTAAAGCTCTATCAAAAGCATATCCAACAGACCAACTCAAATTATCAAAATCTGGAGATTTGTCGCTGAAAAGTTCAAAATCTGCGTATGCTATCATATTGAAAGATTGGTTATCTCCCTTTTGTAAAAAAAAGTTTGAGCTGTGATCTAAAAGAATTCGCATGTTTATTTCAAATCTGATCGGTGCAGAAATTAGAATAATTTTTTCAACTATATTCGGATAATAAGATTCAAATTTAATGGCAATGGGGCCGCCGTGCGAATGGCCTAATAAAATAGGGCGAACCAGGTGAAGCTGGTCGATGATGGATTTAATATCGTCAGCATATTGCTTATAAGTAAAGGCGCTGACATCGGCATTGCTGCTTCTGCCTTGTCCACGTTGATCATAGACAACAACGAAGAAACCATGATCTGAAAGCTTTTGTGCTGTGGTTACTTCAAAATCGTAGCTGTTATAACCGGGGCCGCCGTGAATAAACAGCAAAGCCTGATTCGTTTGGTTTCCAAAAGTGTTTACATAGAGCCCATTAACCTCGACTCGGTCT
Source organism: Pseudobdellovibrio sp. (assembly GCA_043734765.1). Classification (GTDB taxonomy): domain Bacteria; phylum Bdellovibrionota; class Bdellovibrionia; order Bdellovibrionales; family Bdellovibrionaceae; genus Pseudobdellovibrio. Next base: position 4,341 of record JAYTFA010000261.1, read on the forward strand.
GCTTTGGATACAGAAACAATAGCGGTAAATATAAAGAAGAAAATAAAAATTGAGCTAAGTTTTGTAAGCATAAGAGACTTTGTATTATGTTTTAAAAAGGAGTTCAAATTTTTAGATCTAATTGTAAATTTTATACTAAATGTAGTATATTAGTTTTGTAAAGCTAGTGAAATAAAGTACTTACAGAATCTCATCCGCCTCCACCATTTAATTAATAAGCCCAGAATTTTTCTAAAAATCTGGACCTCTTTTTTTAAACCATCGTTAAAACGACTATTTCAGGAATTGATCTTTTTAAAATACTGAAACGAATAAATACGGAATTAAAACATAGGCGAAAATATCGCGTACTAAGTAGTACGCGATTATCAGCGATGCCATACGCCAACCGTAGCGTTTAAATGAAACTCTGATTCCTTCGTTTTTAATGCTGAAGACCATTTCTTTCATCTGTTGCATAGTTTCGCCTTGCTAAAATTATTTCTGCCATTTTTTTTCAATAAGTGCGCCGTATCGAGGATCACAGGTTTTGAAATTATCAAGGTTCGGTCGAATGATCGCCTCCGGAAGTCCTTTCATTGTGTTTGCGATGATCGATGTCATTCGCTCTTGCTCTTCAATCGATAACAAACGGAACAGATTACCGGCCTGAGTGTAATCATCATTGCCTAGATGTTGATTGTGTCGGTCAGCAGTTCCGGAAAGGCGTAAGGGCGGTTCAGCGAAATTGTCGTCTTGAACAGGTCCATCAAACCCGTTAGGCTCATAGTTGTCTTGTTTTCCAATGTTGCCGTCAAAGCGCATAGCCCCGTCGCGTTGATAATTTAAAACTTCATTCTTCGCGCGATTTACAGGTAACTGTTGATAGTTTCCACCTATCCTATAGCGATGGGCATCAGGGTAAGAAAATAATCGAGCCTGTAACATTTTATCGGGCGAAGCGCCAATGCCCGGAGGTAGGTTTGCCGGAGAAAAGGCCGACTGCTCGACTTCAGCAAAATAGTTTTGCGGATTTCGATTCAGTTCAAGAATACCCACGTCGATTAATGGAAAGTCTTTGTGAGGCCAAACTTTTGTCATATCGAAAGGATTTAAGTGATAAGTATCAGCTTGCAGCTCGGGCATAATCTGCACTTGCATTTTCCACTTAGGGAATTCTTTGCGTTCGATAGCTTCAAAAAGATCGCGCCCGGCATAATCAGGGTCTGTTCCCGCCAACTCGGCCGCGGTTTCCGGGCTTAAATTTTTAATTCCTTGCATTGATTTCATATGAAATTTGACCCAAAATCTTTCGCCGTTCTTATTCCAGAAAGAAAAAGTATGAGATCCAAAACCATGCATGAAGCGATAACCGTCGGGAATGCCACGATCGCTGAACAGCGTTGTGATTTGGTGGAGTGCTTCGGGAGCTTTAGCCCAATAGTCCCACATGCGGCGAGCAATTTTATAGCCCGTTTGTGGATCTCGCTTTTGAGAATGAATGAAGTCCGGGAATTTCAACGGATCGCGTTCAAAAAATATGGGCGTATTGTTGCCGACAATATCCCAGATGCCTTCATCAGTGTAAAACTTAACGGCGAATCCTCGGGGATCCCGCTCGGTGTCGGCAGAACCTTTTTCTCCTGCCACGGTGGAAAAGCGAATAAAGAGATCTGTTTTCTTTCCGACCTTAGAAAAAACAGCCGCGCGGGAGTATTCAGAAATATCATGAGTGACCGTAAATGTTCCATAGGCGCCGGAGCCTTTTGCATGAACCACACGTTCTGGAACGCGTTCCCGATTAAAATGTGCGAGTTTTTCGATTAAATGCATATCCTGCATGAGCACGGGACCGCGAGGCCCGGCTGTCGCCGAATGTTGATTTTCGCTGACCGGATGCCCGCTCGCTGTAGTTAGTATTTTCTTAGACATTATTGTTCCTTTCGTTGTAAAGATTCATTTTAAAAAATGAGATCCATGATTTAAGTTTTTCTTTCAAATTAGATTTTGATTCAGGCTCAAGTAAGGCAAGGACTTCTGTGCGTCCGAACATTTGGGCAAAAAGAGAAGCAGTCTGCCCTTTGTTGTTGGTTAGACCAGGATCGGCGCCGTACAACAACAGCAATTTAACGACATCTATATGGCTTTTGAAAGTCGCGCCCATTAAAACTGAATTACCTCCAAAATCCTTATTATTGGGATCTGCTCCCCAGCTTAAAAAAGCTCGCACAAGATCGGTTTGTCCGTGGTAGCAAGCAAGCATGAGTGCCGAGTATCCTTTTGAATCGCGTAAGCTTAAAATCTTCGACCTTTCACTTAACGCAAGAGCCTCAAAATAATTAAGATCTCCGCTGCGCGCTGCATTTGTGACTGTGGATATTACATCAGCCGGTAAGGATTTGTATTCACGGTAACTTCGCATTGGTCTCTCCTTTGTACTATCTAAGTTTCGTCCTCTATTCGATTTTTTTCAAATACTTGATTCCGATTGGCTTATAGGTTATACCTATAACATATGTCGTTTAATATAAGCATTAGACAGATCGAATATGCTATGGCGTTAAAAAAATTTGGTAGCTTTAGTACTGCAGCTAAATCCTGTTTTGTTTCTCAGCCGGCCCTTAGTGAGGCGATTCAAAAGCTTGAGGTTGAATTGGGTGCCATGCTTTTTGACCGAAGCAAAAACCCGGTTCAGGTCACCGAAATCGGAGAGGCTTTGTTAGTACAATGTAATGTTGTTCATGCAGAATGCCAAAATCTCATTCAAATCGCAGATACATGGAACAATCAAGTTAGGGGAGTTTTAAAATTAGGATTGATTCCGACTTTGGCTCCGGCGCTAATTCCATTATTTTTGAGCGCATTTCGAAAAAAGTACCCCCTGGTTAAATTTGAGATAATGGAACAAGGAACTGAGCAGATTTTGCAAAAGCTTGAAAATGGCGAGTTGGATGCCGTTATCTTATCTACTCCGGCATCGGCACCTGGGCATTTGATTGAGAAGCCATTGTTTTACGAATCTTTCCTGGTTTATGCCGGCAAAGGAAGTGATTTACTCAAATCGGATTCTGTAGCATTTCCTGATCTGCAGGATCAAAATCTCATTCTCATGGATGAAACTCATTGTGT
>JAYTFA010000262.1:0-3378 GCA_043734765.1 Pseudobdellovibrio sp.
CTGCAACAGGAAAATCAGGACTGGAAACATTACGATATTTCTAAAAACGATTTCCGAACGGCCGAAGAATACATCAGTTTTTTATTTGAAGGAAAATCCTACCTCATCGATGTTCTGGGAAAAGATACCGAGTACACCGTTTTTACCAGAAATTCTTTCCGAACCATCAAAATATTTAACGACGAAATGCTTTTGCATGAATCTTTGAAAAAGGGCGGTGGCCTCGGCGAAGCTTCAGAATTAAAAGCGGGAATGCCCGGAAAGATAATTGAAATATTTGTTAAGCCGGGAGACGAAGTTAAAGCGGGCAAACCATTACTCATCATGGAAGCCATGAAAATGGAAAATGAAATGCGCGCTGCCCAGGACGTAAAGATTAAAGAGATCTGCATTAAACAGGGCGACTCGGTTGAATCAGGGGCCTTACTTATTAAGTTTGAAGACAAAAAGTAAATTAGACTTCGGGGTCGGCTTTTCTTTTCTCGAAAAGTCCGACTACAATAATAGAAATTTCGTATAGCACCCACATAGGAACCAGCAACAAAACCATGCTAAGTGCATCCGGTGGAGCTGCAATTGCAGAAACTACCGCGATACCAACCACCGCAAAACGTCGTTTTTCTTTCAAAAACTTCTGACTGACGACGCCGATTAAACCCAGAAATGAAATTACCACGGGCATTTGAAAGCACAAGCCGAACACAATAGCTGTTTGGGTAACAAAACCCAGGTAGTGATCAATCGTAATCATCGGTTTGTCGACGTCGCCGCCGAAGGTCATCAAAAATTTAAAGGCCATCGGTAAAACAATAAAATAACTGAAAGATAAACCTAATATAAACTGCAAAGTGCCGAAAAAAATAAATCCGGCCGCAACTTTTTTTTCTTTCTTATAAAGAGCCGGGGCAATAAAACTCCAAAGTTGATAAAGCCAGAATGGGGACGACAGCAAAAGGCCCATAACAAATGATATTTTGATATGCGCCATAAACTTATCCATGGGCGCCGTAAAAACCAGCCCGCCATTTGTTAAGTATTGCTGAATCGGCTCTCTGAGAAAATTAAAAATTCTTTCGCTGAATCCCCAACAAACAGCCATTCCCAGCACTATTCCGTAAGCAGCGTGGGTAACCCTAAATCTCAATTCGCCGAGATGATCTACAAGCGACATATTTTTATCTTGTTCAACTGGCAATTCAACTATTTTATTCATTTGGTTTTTTTTCAGGATCAATTTTGTTTTTTTCCGGCGGATTTGATTTTAACAGATCCTCCGGCTTAAATGCGGCATCCTGTTTTAAATCATCCCAGATTCCGGAAGTACTTCGCTTTAAGTCATTTAGAAAGCGTGCAAGTTGGCGGGCTGCCTCCGGCAACTTATCCGGCGGAATCACGATCAGTGCGATCAAAGCCAAAATGAACATGTGTGAAAAGCTCATATTACAATAATTAGCTTATGCTTTTGATAGTTTCAATTGTTCTTTTGGCAAAGTCACAACACCGAGCTCGTTAAGTTTTTCGCGAGCCAGCTCTGATCCTGTGCGCAAATAGCGATCATAAAGACGCAGTACGTTTTGATCAGATTGAACAATCGATTTTTCGCTTATGTAATTTAATATTTCAACGAAATCCATAAAGCGGTTTGAGAATGTTTTGTAAACATGGGAAAGCCCGTCTTCTTTAGTCCACACATGTAAATTCAAATAGGCTGCAGAGCCAATTTCAGCATAATACTCAATATCAACTGTTTTTCGCTGTAATGAGTCTGCAAAAAAACCTGTTAAATAGAGCGAGCGGTCCGCGACGGACCTCATAAGCTCTTTTCTCTTATTATTTTCAGCATTCATCGCCTTAAGGTACATTTCAGCAAAAGTTTCCGGTGGCTTTTCTTGGCTATCGTCCAGAAAGGGCCTGTGAAGATTTTTTGAGTCTAAATAAAACTGTAACAATTGAACGAGATAAACTTCAACGGCAGGCTGTGCCTGTATATGTCTGCATTGACAGGCTTCTTTAACAGCTTCGGAAAAATGTGCTTCGGGCGTTAGAAATACAAAAGATTTCATTTTGAGACACCTCTTCTGATACTTACCATTTTATCGGTAATATTGCGGTGTTGCTTAATGTTTATAGAGACTTGGTTGTTTTTTTCGACCTATGGCCAGCTAATAGCCTGTATTTTTGATCTAAAATAGCCGAATAGCCCATATGGCACTTGATTTTGGCCCCCTCAAAACACTAATAGAATCCGAAGATATTTCTGAAATTATGATCAACTCGTGGAATAAAATTTTCGTTGAGCACAAAGGTCTGCTCGTGGAAACATCTGCAAGGTTTGTAGATCAGCGCCAGTTCGAGGAGCTCATTTATTCGATTCTTTCGGAAGATAAAAAAAATGTTTCAAGCCGGCTTTCCTTTGATGGCGTCATTCAGAAGCTGGGTTATCGCTATAACGTAACATTACCTCCTATGTCTCCAAAGGGCCCCATCCTGACCATTAGAAAATTTTCAGTAAAAAATTACAGTTTGGACAATCTCGTAGCTTCGGATTTTTTAACGGATAAGGTTTCTAAGTTTTTAAAAGCTGCTGTACAGGCCCGGCTCAGCATAGTGATTTCGGGTGGAACCGGAAGCGGCAAAACCTCATTTCTTAATACTCTTGGCTCGCTTATTCCGCATGAAGAACGAATTGTGAGTATTGAAGATGTTGCGGAGCTAAGGCTCAATCATCCGAATTGGATATCGTTGCAGGCGGTAAACGATGAGAAAAATCCTATTTCTTCACGCGAATGTCTCATTAACTCTTTACGAATGCGCCCAGACAGAATTATTGTGGGCGAATGCCGTAAAGATGAAACTTTTGAAATGCTTCAGGCTATGAATACCGGTCATGATGGTTCCATGACGACTATACATGGTAACTCACCTATTGATTGCTTAACGCGTATCGAATCTTTAGTTCAGTTTTGTGGCGTGGAGTTGCCGCTAAAACAGGTTCGCTATCAGATGGCGAAGGCAATTGATATTGTAATTCAGATCCGCCGGCTTACGAGCGGCAAGCGGGAACTCTCAGAAATTATCGAACTAACCGGAATGGAACATGATATTATTTCCCGATCAACTATTTTTGAACGTGATAAATCAGGAAAGCTCATTCCAACTGGCTATGTTCCCAATGTATTGGCCAAAATAAATAGGGATCAGCCTCTTCTCTCGGGTTCGTATTTTTCAAATACCACAGTTCAAAAAAAATCTGCGTAGTTATTTAATTTCATCTGGAGAAACAGCAAGATCTATTCTGATTCTCTCTTTAATGCGCTTAGAGTCTTTTAAGAACTCATCCTGAATCAAGCTGACAAAAGAAATAGAACGCTCGTTCCA